>CANFGA010000006.1 GCA_947446335.1 Oxalobacteraceae bacterium
CCGACCCGGAACGCGACATCGATGCCGGCGGCGACCAGATCGGTGAAGCCATCGTCGAGCTGCAGATCGATCTTCAGTTTCGGATAGCGCACACAAAAACCCGGCAAGCGCGGCACGATATGCAAGCGGCCAAACGCGAGCGGCGCGGCCACGCGCAGCACACCGCCGATCTCGTGCTCGGCACTATGCACCTCGATGCGCGCCTCTTCCAGCGTATCGAGCACCTGGCGGCAGCGTTCGTAATACAGCTTCCCGGCTTCGGTCAGCGAATGGCTGCGGGTCGAGCGCACCAGCAGTTTGGCGCCCAGGTGTGCTTCCAGCGCCTGCACCTGCTTGCTGACCGACGATTGCGTGGTCAAGCGCTCCCGCGCCACCGCTGAAAAATTGCCCGTCTCGACCACGCGCACGAAGGTTTCCATCAATTGCAAGCGGTCCATGATTTTATCCATTCCTGAGGGGAATAAATCATAGCAGGATTTTGATCTGCTCATTCTTTTCAGGAATAATTATAATGAAAGTCATGCAATGCAGCGATGGCGAGTGATTTCTCCTTCCATGCTGCGTCAACCTGTTTCAACATTTGATCGGATTCCACACCATGAACACCGCCACCAATACCAAAAAACTGTTTCAACCTGCCCGTATCGGCGACATCGATGTCGCCAACCGCATCGTGATGGCGCCGCTCACCCGCAGCCGCGCCGACGAAGCAGCCGGCGACGTGCCGGGCAGCGCGATGAACATCGATTATTACCGCCAGCGCAGCAACGCCGGTCTGATCATCAGCGAAGGCACCCAGGTCTCGCCGGTCGGCAAGGGCTACATGGCCACACCCGGCATCTATTCCGATGCACAGGTCGAAGGCTGGAAGCCGATCACCAAGGCCGTGCACGACGCCGGTTCGCGCATCGTGGCGCAGATCTGGCATGTCGGCCGCGTCACGCATGCCGACCTGACCGGCGGCGTGCAGCCGGTAGCGCCGTCGGCCGTGCGCCCGAACGCCATCGCCTACACCCATAACGGCAAGGTCGACATGCCCGAGCCGCGCGCCTTGAGCGTGGCCGACATCAAGGTCATCGTCGGCGAATATCGCCTCGGCGCAGCCAATGCGATCCGCGCCGGCTTCGATGGCGTCGAACTGCACGGCGCCAACGGCTACCTGATCGACCAGTTCCTGCGCGACGGCGCCAACCACCGCAGCGATGAATACGGCGGATCGGTCGAAAACCGCTGCCGCTTTGCGCTCGAAGTGATCGATGCCGTGATCGCCGAAATCGGCGCCGGCCGGGTCGGCATCCGCCTCTCGCCGGTGACGCCAGCCAACGACTTGTCCGACAGCAATCCGCAAGCCGTGTTTGGTTATCTGATCGAGCAGTTGAACCTGCGCCACATCGCCTTCGTCCATTTTATCGAAGGCGCCACCGGCGGTTCGCGCGATGTGCCCGGTTTCGATTTCGCCTGGGCCCGCAAGACCTTCAACGGCACCTACATCGCCAACAACGGTTATGATCGAGACATGGCCATCGATGCAATCGAGGCTGGCCGCGCCGATGCGATCGCCTTTGGCCGCCTGTTCATTGCGAACCCGGATCTGGTGCAGCGCCTGCAACAGAATGCGCCGCTGAACACGCCCAATCCAAAGACGTTCTATACCCAAGGCGTCGTCGGCTACACCGATTACCCGCAACTCGATCAGGCCGCCTGAGGCGCAATCTGGCCGCAGCGCCCCACTTCACCGTTGAAAAGGATAACCCCATGAAAGCAATCGGCTATGTTAAGTCCCACCCCATCGACCATCCTGATGCCTTGCAGGACATCGATCTGCCGGAACCGGTTGCGCACGGACGCGATCTGCTGGTCGAGGTGCATGCGATTTCGGTCAATCCGGTCGACACCAAAATCCGGGTCTGGGTCGAGCCCACGGATGGTGCAGCCAAGGTGCTGGGCTGGGACGCAGCCGGCATCGTGGTCGCCGTCGGCGAACAGGTAACCCTGTTCAAGCCAGGCGACCGGGTCATGTATGCCGGTTCGCTGCTGCGCCCCGGCACCAACAGCGAACGGCATCTGGTCGACGAACGCATCGTCGGCCACGCACCGACCAGCATCGATCTCGACGCCGCCGCTGCGCTGCCGCTGACCTCGATCACGGCCTGGGAAATGCTGTTCGAACGCCTGCAGATCCCCCAGGACAAAACCGCCAAGAGCGGCACGCTATTGATCGTCGGCGCAGCCGGCGGAGTCGGCTCGATCATGCTGCAACTGGCGCGCCAATTGACCAACTGGACCATCATCGCCACTGCCTCGCGCCCCGAAACGCAGCAATGGGTTCTGGATCTGGGCGCGCATCACGTGATCGACCACCGCCAGCCTCTGTCGCAAGAGTTGAAGCGCATCGGCATCGCCCAGGTCGATTGCGTCGCCGGGCTCACCCATACCGATCTGCATCTGGCGGAAATCGTTGCCTGCCTGGTTCCACAGGGCAAGCTCGCCCTGATCGACGATCCGGAAGCGCTCGATGTCAAGCTGCTGAAAACCAAGAGCATTTCGCTGCACTGGGAATTGATGTTCACGCGCTCGATGTTCGAGACGCCCGACATGATCGAGCAGCACAATCTGCTGGAGCGCGTGGCGCAATTGATCGATGACGGCGTGCTGCGCTCGACCATCACCGAGCGCTTCGGCACCATCAATGCCGCCAATTTGCGGCGCGCCCATGCACTGCTGGAAAGCGGCACCGCGCGCGGCAAGATCGTGCTGTCGGGGTTTTAAACACGCTGTCAGCGCCACCGTGCGGCCAGAACCGAAGCTCTTGACTGGAATATTTACTCAGCTTTACAAGGGCAGCTCTTTATCTTCAAGCAATTATGACGCTATGATCATCATGATGATTTGATGACAAAGGTGCAAAATGGTAGCGGCAATCGGAGCAAGCAGCACGGTGAGTGCTGGCGCGGACGCAGGCAGCAGTTCACAACTGGCATCGCTGCAAAAGCAATTGGCAACGGCACAAAAGGCGCTGGTGGAAGCGCAAAAAGGCACAGCCTCCAAGACCAGCGAGCAACAGCAAAAATTGCTGGCGCAACAAATCACGACGTTGCAGGCACAAATTGCGCAACTGCAAGCAAATAGTGCAAAAAAGAGTGACGTGCAAAGCAGCGCTCAGACCGGCACCAGTGCGCAAGGCGGTGCAACTGCGGCATCAGACACCAGCCTCGGCAGCATCATCGACACTCAGGCTGGGGTTGTAAGCCCAAACCGCCGAAAATTCCGTCAGCCCAAGTTGAGCCCGGCCACGATCGCATCCAGGTCGATGAGCTGCCCGGTGCTGCGGAACGTGTAGTGCCCGTTCAGATGGATATGACGCCACGCCGCCGGCGAGATTTTCTTGATCATGGCGAGAGCTTTCGCATTGCCATTCTCTTCGCACCTAGCGAGCAGCCGCGACAGGATGGCCGAGTTGTAATAGATGATCGCGTTCGCGATCAGCCGCGCGCATTGGTTGCTGATCTCGATGTCGATGTCGGTGTGGCCGGTCAGCTCCTTTTTGCCGCCGACCTGGGCATTGGCGGAGCGTAGCTGATGATAGGACTCGATCCTGTTTTGCGAGCGGTGCACATTACGCTGCAACTGCGGGTCGCGCAGGTAGCGCAAGGTGTAGATGCTGCGGATGAGCTTGTCGAATTCGAAGATGGCCCGCCGCGTCGGGTTCGGCGCGGTATAGGTGCACAGCTTGCGGATCAGCGTACCCTGAGTCATTTCCTTGAGGCCAAGCGTGGCAACGATTCGATCGATGTTGGCTTTTTCATCCACGATGGCTTGCCGGTCGATCTGCCCGGCGGGACGGAGCAGGCATTTCTCGTACAACCCCGGATCGTCGGCACAATAGAGTTCCTTCAGTCGCGCGTCCAGATCGGTGAAGCGTGGCTCGAAGCGCAGTCCGAACCAATGCAGGATGGCGAAGTTGGCCTTGTTGACGCTGTGCATGTCGCCGGTGATCGTGGTTGGCATGATATCGGACGTGTTGCGATACCAGATGTCGAACACATGATGGGCCTCGAACTCATGCGCGCCGATCAGCCAGCTTTGCAATGGTACATGGTTGCACAGCAGCGTGTAGGCGACGACGCCCTTGCCGCGGCCGAAGTATTTTCGTGAGTAACGTGCCTTGACAGTTGGCCGCTCCACGCCGAACTTCTGGCCATCGACACTGCCATAGAGCGAGCCAAGGTCGAACGAATAGTGCGGAAAGATGGGCAAGGCGGCGATGCCATTGCTGATCTTGTCGTTGGCCGCCTGCAGCGATGCCAAGCGCAGGTACTGCTGGTAGGTCGTCTCCAGCACATGGTAGGGAATGTCACTCGTTTTCGCCATAACAAGGTTGCCATGGTTCATGGCCTGAGCAATGATGACTGCCATCAGGCTGTCCGAGTCGGCAACCTGTTTGGCGTAGCGCGGCTGCAGCGGCGTCAGCGCCGACAGGAACTGGCATTGCCCGTTCACAAAGCGGAAGATGTCGGCGACATCGCAAAATGACAATTGTTCGTAGAAACTCTCCTCCTGCTGCGTGCCATCGTTGTCAGCCTTGGGCCGGCGCCAGGTCAACGTCTTGGTCGCGCTGTCGTAGTCGAGATGCTTCAGTTTTCCTTGGCGCAATTCGCAGTTGAACGCCAGCCACTGCTCGCGCAGTTCGGCCGTCAATGCATCGAGCTGAGTCGCGATCGGCTGACGCAGCCAGGGGATGTCCATCTGGCCGAGCATGCCCACCGTCGCATCGAGAGAAACAAGCTCGGCGGTGAAGCAGCGGTGCTGCAGGCTGTCGTCAAGGTAGATCTCACCCGACTTGAAGCGCTTTCTGAGTTGGCGGTATAGCCAGAACTCGTAGCGATCGGCATGCACGCCGATCGGCGTCCCATCTGCATCGTAGGTCAGTATAAGGACGCAGGCGCTTTGGCAGAGTGGCGTCGTGGCATTCTGCCAAAGGGCGTTGCGACAGGCGTTGCGACAGGCGTTGCTGCTTCGCGAACACGCCCTGCGCCCATGTGAGCGCCGCGAGCCATGGATTGTCTGGCGCGATTGCGGAAAAATCGAGCGCGACGTAGAGCGGGCGCAGATGGCGCCGGATGCGCTCGGCAAGATCATCGATGACTTGCCAGCGCAAGGCCAGCTTGCCCGCCGGCTTGACGCTCAAGCGCTGTGCGGCGGTCTGCAGCGCCTCTGGCGACATGATCTTGAACGCGCGCTGGCGCACGTCGCCGAACGGCGTGGCGTCGGCCACCGTGTCGTCGACGTAGAGCTGCAGCAAGCGTCCAACCTGGGGTGTTTCTCGCTGGCGCCGCACCTGCTCGGTGATGAAGTGCTGATTCGACCGAGTCTTGCTCTCGTCTTCGAGCTTCTTCATGTGATAGCCCAAGGCATCGACGAGGTTGTCGGTGAATTGCCGGTAGCGGCGCCAGGCGTAGCACAGCAGGTACAAATAGGTCTGGTCTGGCTTGAGACGACGCAAATCGTAGACGGTATAAAAATCTGCCAGGCTGGCGTAATAATGCAGATTCTGCTGTGAGATCGCGAGCCTGGGCAAGAGCGCCTTGGCGATCCAGTACAGCGGCTCCAGCGTTGTCCGTTTCTCCCGCTCATGCGCCATCTGGCGCCAACCGAAATGCTTGGCGTCTTGCTTGAGGACGGCCAGTTCAGACAAGGTGTCGTCGCGCACCAGGAGTTGAGCCAGCGCCTCCTTCGCCGCTGCGTCGATCACCTCCGCGAGTAAGGCACCCAGGCGCACACGCTCGGCGGACAATGCTGCGCTGATCAGCGTCTGCAAGGTCGTGTAACCAGGCCGGATAATTTTGTGCTCGTTGAGGTGGGCAATCAGCTCGGCGACGATGAAGCCGGGCGTGACATCGCGCCGGACGATCTGCGCGGCCTGTTGCATGAGCTGGGGAAGGAAGTGCGCCGTCCAGGGCCGATAGCTGAACAGCTGCGCGATCATGGCGCGCTGCGCGTAGTGTTCATGCTTGGTGATGGTCTGCGGAGCGAATGCCTGAGCGCTAAAATAGCGGGTCAGGACAAAGGCGCAATCGTCCTGCGCGTCGGCCCAGGTGAACTGGAAAAAGGCGTGCTTGGCCTTGAAGTAACCAATCTGCAACGCACAATAGGCTTGAGCGTGCAGACTGGGACGACTGCAGGCCAGCGTCAGTTCCTGTTCCGACAGCGACAGATAGTCCAATCGCTGCCCATCGTCGAAGTCTGGCAGGCCGTACAGGGCGAACTGCTCGACGTCCGACAGGACGGCCAGTCGTTCGCTCTTGCTAGTCATCTTGGCGCCGCCACGCCGGGCCGGTCGATCCGTGCTAGCGTTTCGATCAGGGTGGTGCGCTTGACGCCAAAATTGCGGCACACGGCCGCCTTCGACATGCCCCCGTTCAACGCGGTGATGACGGCCTCCAGCTTCTCGCCGGCGATCGCCGGCGGCCGTCCTCCGACTCGCCCGCGCCGCTTGGCTGCGGCCAGTCCGGCGATCACGCGTTCTCGGGTCATGGCGCGCTCGTACTGCGCAAGCGCGCCAAATACGTGGAACAGCAACTCTCCCGACGCCGTGCTGGTATCCATGCCCTCGGTGAGCGATCGGAAGGCGACCTTGCGTTCTCGCAGCGTGTTGACGATGGCCAGCAAATGAGACAACGAGCGGCCGAGTCGGTCCAGCTTCCACACGACGAGAACATCGCCAGGTTGAACGAACGCCAGCGTCTTGGCCAGGCCAGGGCGATCATCCTTGGCGCCGGACGCGCGATCCTCGAACAAATGGCGGACATCGACGCCGGCGGCCAGCAGCGCATCGCGCTGCAAGTTGGTACTTTGCCGGTCCGAGTCCGACGAAACGCGCATGTAGCCAACCAGCATAAGCGGGAAACCATTCAGGTGAGGTTTCCGTATGGTAGCAGATAGCGACAGGGGTTTCCGTACGTTTTTAAGGCACCGTGCAGGCGATTTCACTGGTCGCCGGAGACGTGTCGCCAAACAGGTGTTTTCCGGTAGGCAAAAAATACCGAAAATAGGGTTAGGTTATTCCCCAAGCAATTGAATCATGAATCGTAAAAGAGTAGCTGACCAGCATGTTGATGTGTTCGTCACCGACGATCCACGCCGTATCAACCGCCAAACTCCTATGTCGTCTGGCGGTTTCTTGGGCGAACTAGGCGGACTGGTGATGGGTGGCCGGCGATGCGACAGATACCCGCCTGTGTAGCAGAAGGTCCGGCGCATCGTGATGGAACAGTATAATTGGTTCCGAAGGTATCTTGCCAGCTCCTTGTTTCTGCAAAATTGCCTTGACTGTATCTTCTGCCTGATGCTTCGCCAGACGGACGTTCATGTCCATCGCATTGGTCCAAAAATACGTGCCAGCGGCAAGGCTTCCCAAGACCGACACGTTGGGAGAAGATAGGCCTCCGGAATTGATCAGTCTCCCGGTTTCGAAGTCGAGTTTGAATCCGCCAAATTCACTGGGCTCTGCCAGATTGCGCTTCAGTAAATTCTGTATCAGAGGCACTTCGGATTGTGTGACTTGAACCGAATAGCCAGTGGCGTTGATCAGGTGCTCGCTCTCGACGATAGTGCGGAATCCTGTCTCATGGTCATGGATACGAGTTTCGAAAATTTGGTCCACGCCGTTATAATTTACTGATTTCACGCCGCCGAACACGAGTACTCGATCGGCGCGCAGCAACGCGTGCAACTTGTGTGCATTTTTGACGGGAAAGGAAACACGGTAGGATGACCAGAGACTGCCGAAAGTCTTTTGGAAGCGCCGCTTGTCTTCGATCGAGAGGCGGTGCCAAACATAGTCAATGACGCTGTTAGTCGAGTAAATTACCGATTGCCACAGCCGCTCGGCGTTGCTGGCCAGTGCGATTTCGGATGAGATATAGTCGAGGATGCCGGCCCCGGAATTCATGATCTCGCGGATGTTGCAGGCACCGCCTGTGGCGCTCTTCACCTCTTGCTCCAGCACCGAGAAAACATCAGTCAGTTTCAGAGCGCCGCCATTGGCGCTTGCGAAAGCGTCGATATTTTTTCTGGTCAACTGTTCTAACGTGCGCGATTTGTTGAAAATGCCACGCACGCTGGGCAGGCGTCCGTTGCGTGAGGCCAGGATGATTTTTCCGCAGTGGCCAGCCTCGACCAGTGAGAGCACGGCATCGATCGCGCTCAAACCTGTCCCCAGAACGCATACGGGCGCCATTTTTGGAATACCTCTGGCCATTGTCTGTGTTGGATAGGGACTGTTCAGGAATCCCGGAATACCCTGTAGATGCGAGAAGTTGGTTGATGGAAGATTGCCCATGCACAGCACCACTCGGTCCACCATATGGGCGCCGGCGTCCGTAGTGTCGAGGCACACCGTCTGGTCGGCCAGGGTAATCAGATCTGTCACCTCGCTGGCGATCCGTGTCACTTGGACGCCGTGCTTGCGGGCCAACGCCTGTGCATTGTCGAAGTGATCTGAGAGATAACGTCCAAATAAGCTGCGCGGCAAGAACTCGTTGCCGTCGATCAATGTATCTGGAAAATCATGTGCGTGGTCAGACCCATGTTCGCCCAACCACTTCATGAAATGCTGCTTGTCATTGGCCACCGCCGACATCGCGTCGGCGCGGGTATTAAGCAAATTGCACTCAAAATCGGCTTGATAGGCGTAGCCCGGGCCGGCCTTGCTCTGTGGTTCGAATAACAAAATTTCAAGGTGATGTGTAGCGTCCGAATGGATCGCTTCGTCGATCAATTGGGAAAAAAAGAAACACCAACCGAGCCGCCTCCGATTATCGCTACTCGCGATTTTTTCATTATTATGTTTTTCAAAGCAAATACTCCTAAGATGGCTTATTTAAGCGTGGTGTTAATTCTGATAGCCCATAAATGCATCCGTGATGGACATGGCTTGCTGATAAAAAATCGCTGTTGGCATATTCGCTACGTAATCCGGAACCACGATGTTTGCTTGGCTCTGGCTGAGGATGTCGCGTCCGATGTCGATGCCGGGCGCGACTTCCTTGAGGATCAATTGACCATCCTCCAGTGCCAGTACCGCGCGCTCCGTGATAAACATGACTTGGCGGCCACGAGCCGCCGCAAAGGCGGCGTTGAAACTCATGTGCTCGACATGCTCAATAAATTTGGCGGTACGGCCTTCACGCCTGATCACGACCTTGCCATCGGAAATTTCTATTTCCAGCTCCTGCGCTGTGAAGGTTCCGCAAAAAATAATGCGTTTCGCACTCTGAGAGATGTTGACGAAGCCACCAACCCCGTTTAGCCGGCCGCCAAAGCGGCTGATATTCACATTCCCGCACGCATCGGCTTGGCCAAATCCCAGAAATGCCAGGTCGATGCCGCCGCCATCGTAAAAATCAAACTGACTGCCCTGATCGAGAATGGCATGAGGATTACTCGATGCGCCGAACGACAGGCCACCCGCTGGCGTGCCGCCGATCACGCCAGACTCGATCGTTAGCACATGCGACATGCAGCGCTCCTCTGCCGCTACCTTGGCGATATATTCCGGCGTTCCAATACCAAGATTAACAACGGGTGAGTCATGCCTGATGATTTCATACGGTGCGCGTCGCGCGATGATTTTTTTGGCGTCGAGCTTGAGGCGCACCGGCATGCCTGCATGGGAGCGCGAGCGCCCCGTGTACGCCGTGTTTAGGCGCTCGCCATAGGTCTGCCAGTGGGTCTGTTCCGTCGCTTGTACCAGGTAGTCAACAAAAATGCCGGGGATCCGGATGGCATGTGCATCCAGCGTGTTCTTCTCCACGATTTCCAACACTTGGACAATGACGATCCCGCCCGAGTTATGCACCGCCTGGGCCTGGGCTAGGCTGTCCTGGAAATTCGCTTCCGCTTCCATGGTGACGTTGCCGTGAATATCGGCGCGAGTGCCGCGCAGAAAGGCCACGTTAATCGGCAGCGCCGGATAGAACAGCTGCTCTCGTCGGCCAATATCAACCACAGAAATCAGGTTCTCCAGCGTAGCCGGCCCCACCTTCCCACCTTCGAGCCGGGGATCAATAAAGGTGTGCAAGCCGATTTCGGTTAAAACCCCGCTTTTGCCGCCGGCGATGGCGCGGAACAAATGACTGATTACACCCTGCGGCCAGTTATGCGCCTCGATCTCGCCGCGCAAGGCCATCTTACCCAAGGCCGGCGTAAGTGCCCAATAGCCACCGATGACCTTCTTGAGTAGTCCCTTGATGGCGAGCTGATTGATACCGCGCGTACCCTTATCACCTTGGCCGGCAGCAAAGATCAGAGTCAGGCCCACTGGTAGTGCAGTGCGTCCGAAGCGCTCGGCCAGGGCTTCGGTTAGTAGGTCTGGATGGCCGCAGCTGCCGAAGCCGCCGGTGGTGATAGTGCAGTTGCTGGGTACAAGTTCGGCTGCCTGCCGCGCGCTTATGACCGGCTTTTTGTTCAGTTCCCAACGGTTCTGAAAACGCGGCGCTTGTAGCGGCAAGGCATTCTTGACAAAAACATCTTTGTCCATAGTGGGCTCCTCGGAAGTGGCAGTCGGTCACGCCGCTTGCAAGTCAGAAAGCGGCCTCGTTTGCACCACCTTCACGGGCTGCTCCCAGACCACCAGGAAAGTACACCCTTCGTCGCTCCACAGTTCATGTGAACTGTTCGGCGGGCACACCTCGATCGTGCCTGCCGCATGAGCCCCAGCGTCGTTGTGCAGCACCCCGTCAAGTACAAAGATTAGCTCATAGCCCGGGTGGACATGGCGTTGGGTGCGGGCGCCGGCATGGTAACGTACCAAGGCTGCGGACGGGCCATCGTTATTCGGGCCGCGATCGTCATAGAGGCGCACGATGTCGGTCTTAGTGCGTCCGTCGGCTGTGTAGGGCACCCATGGTAGACCCTCCTTGTTGCGTGCTGAATTGATAACATCTGCGAGTATTTGAGTAGTATTCATATTAAATCTTTCGTGTAAATGGTTAAAAATCACTATGGATATACAAATTACAAACAGGTGCCGCTTATTTCTTGGCGTGGGTGCAAACATAAACGGCCATCCCGGTGATGCCAAAGCCGATTGCATTGATCATGCTGAACGACTCGCCAAGGAAGAGAAAACCCATCAGCGCCGTGACTGATGGAATTAGGTGAAACAGGCCAGCGACCTTGCTTGCTTCGCCTTTACGCATCAACATGAACAGGATGCTGATAGCGCCAATTGAGTTCACCAGCGACAACCAACCGGAGGCGAAAATCATGGTCGGGGTCCAGATCACTTTGAGCGATTCAAAATGATCTGCCAAGAAAAATGTCACGATAGCGGCAGTCGTCAATTGCACGAAACCACCGGTGCGCAGATCCATCCCCGAACAGAATTTTTTTTGATACAGACTACCGGCCGAGATGCCGATCAATGCGAGCACTACGCACAGGTAACCGGACAGACTGGCGGTCGCGCTGCCGTCGGCAAGTTGCTCAAACACTACCAATGCCACTCCCAGCAGGCCGCCCACCAAGCCCAGCCACTCAATGCCGCTTACTTTTTCGTTCAGAAACTTGGTAGCACCGAGCGCAGTAAACACAGGCATAGTGCCAACGATTAGCGCGGCCACTCCGGCCGAAACGCCTAGGCCAAGGCCCATGTACAGGCCAGCAAACTGCAACGCCTGGATCAGCAAGCCAACCACCATCAGGTGGCCGAACTGTGCCCGCGTCTTGGGCCACGGCGCCTTGGTCAGCAATGCGACGACGAGCAAAACCAGTGCTGCGCTGGCGAAGCGGATGAATATCAGGGTGTAGGGTCCGACAAAAGGTAGTGCCATTTTTCCGACCACGTAGCCAGAACTCCACATGACGATGAAGAGTAACGGTAGGGAAACGGCAGGAAAGGCAGACGACAGGCCGGCGGTTAGGGCTTTCATAAAATTCTCCTGATGTATGTGTTTGTAGAGTTGTAGAATAAATAAAATTATATTGGGATACAATCCTACAAAATGGAACATTACTGTGTCTTTTTAGGAACCAATGGACCGAGTCATTAACTACTTGAGCGACCTGCTCGTGTTTGTGCGAGTTGTCGAGCTAAAAAGCTTTTCGGAGACGGCGCGCGTGACCGGCTTGACCAAATCGGCCGTGAGCAAGCAAATCAAGCGCTTAGAGGATGCTCTCGGCACCCGTTTGCTAAACCGGACGACACGTCACTTGGGATTGACTGAGACTGGCAATGCCGTCTATATGCACGGCGTACGAATCGCAGAAGAAGCAGCGGCGCTGTGCAGCTCCGTGGATGACTTGCAGGACAAGCCTCGTGGCAGACTGCGCGTGACCACTTCTGTGGCATTCGGAAATATGCACTTGGTACGGCTGATTAACGAATTCCTCGCGATTTACCCCGACATTCGCGTTTCGTTGGTTCTGAGTGATCGATATGTGGATGTTGTCGATGAGGGGTTCGATATTGCGATCCGGCTAACCAGCAAACCGATCGAGAGCTTTGTCGCACGCCGCTTATCAAGCATAAAGTACGTGGTATGCGCCACGCCAGACTATCTCCGTACCCATCCGCCGATCATTGGCGTCGAAGATCTGGCCTCTCACAATTGTTTTCTGAATGGGAGTGGCCATGCACAAAATGTTTCCTGGAAATTCACCAAGGATGGCAAAGAATTTTCCGTCAAGGTCGATGGCCGGTTTACGGTCAACAGCAGCGAATCAATGCGCATCGCAGTACTCGGTGGAGGCGGAGTCAGCTTACTCCCCACCTTCGCAGTTAGTGACGATCTGAACGCGGGCCGACTATGTGTTGTGTTACCCGAATTTGTGGTTGAAGGAGGATTTGGAAACAATATTTACGCTATTTTCATACCCAGCAAATTTCTTTCCCCCAAAGTGCGCGTTTTTGTTGACTATCTCGTGTCAAAATTTGAGGCCGGCGGCGATTGGGATCGTGCAGTATGCCCTTATGCCAGCTCAGTAAATTAATGTTCGCTTGTTGTGTTGCAGCTTGTTCGTCGCGACTCGCATAGCGAGCTTGGCATATGAGCAGCGGAGCGCGCATGACAAGAAAGGAAAGCTATGAAGACCAGCATCACCGATGAATAATGGGACGAGCTGTGTCCGGAGAATTTTGAGACGGCCAGATTGTTGCGTGCGGTCGATGCGGTTGACAACCTGCGTGATGACTTGAATGACACCGAAGATGGTGGTCCACCGCAACTGCGTGTCGATCTGTTGAAGCTGCATCAATTAGCAATGGCCGTGTTCAATGAAGGATCGCGCAGCCAGGTAGCCGTTCTGTTCGAGTTCGCCGTTGAACTGGAAAACCAGGTGCTCAGTATGATGGGCTCGCTGGAGCAAGTACAGGAAACGCTCTCACAGTTGACTGAGCTGTACCCGGAGAGGCTGTCCTGGGCGGACATGGATGACGCTGATTGATTCTGCCGTTGGCTGGTGGAACGCGTATTGGATCAACTCCAATTTTTCGTGACAGAATTTTCGGCGGTTTGGGCTTACAACCCCGATTTGGTGTGTTGCTGGAATTTTGTTAGCAAAATTTCTGAAAACAGAGCGACAATGGCGTGCGGTCAACGCAACTTTGGGTGTGCTGCTCGCTGCATCGACTGTTCTAACCGGGTTGACGTGAGCAGTAGTCTTAACCTGCCGACCCAGCGCATCACACGCTGTCATTGATTTTTGGCCGAGTCACCCACCAAGCCGATGAAACGATCAGTAGGCCGCCAATCCAGCCCTGCAACGCCATTTTCTCACCCATCCAGAGCACGGCAATCAGTGCGCCCCAAAGCGGTTCACTCCCCATGAGCAGCGACACGCGCGACGGGCTGGTTCTTGATGCTGCGTAGTTCTGAACGAAGAATGCGACCAGCGTGCAAAACAGCACCATGAAAATCATGGCCAGCCAAAATGACGAACTGCTCGGCAGCGGAGGCCATGTGGCACCGTGCACTGCCAGCATCAGAATCGCAGAACCCAGCGTCATCACGCCCATCTGCACCGCCGTCACCGTGAGAGCGGGCAGCCCGTGCCGCTGGCCATGACGACGTGTCAGGCAGACCATCATGCCACGCAGGAACGCCGCGAGCACCATCAGACCGTCTCCCATAGACAGGCTGGCCGTGCCTCCGTGCTGAAACGCCAGCAAGCCTGCGCCCACCATTGATAGCCCGGCGGCAACCAATACCGCACGGCTGGGTCTAGACTTGAGCAGCCACCATTCGCACAGGGGTGTGAAAGCGACACAAAGGCTGATCAAGAAAGCTGCGTTGGAGGCTGTGGTCAGTGACACTCCGAAGGTCTCGCAGATGAAGATGACTAGCAGGTTGATGCCCAGCATCGACGCGCTGGCAAACGCTGTCGGCCATGAAGGCACGGCCAGTCCACGCAAGGCAGGCAGAAGCAGCAGAAAAGTCAGACCAAATCGCAGGACCAGGAATTGCAGCACGGGCATTTGTCCAGTGGCGAACTTGGCAGCGCTGTAGCTGCCACCCCAAATGACTGCCACCAGTAAGAGCAGCCATTCGACACGGCCAAACCGGGACAAAGCCCGTCCACTGGCCGTGCACGAGCTTTCCGTACTCGCCGATATAGATGAATTATTCATGAGACCATCTTCGTAAATGCGATAACGAGGACGTCCCGGTAGGCCTCAAGGCGGGCATCAACTGGTGAAACCGGCGACACCGAGTGCATGGTGTGAGCGTCGTTGCCAATCAAAATATCCATTGGGCTTTGGAGCATCCGCTCCCAAAGAACCTGTCGATCGTTGTCGGTGATGGTCGTCACACCTCCCGTCACGTTACGCCGCGACACCATCATGCTCACGATGTAGTCCACACCATCTCTGTGGAGTCCTTCCGGCGTAGGGTTGCCGTTCTCGCTTTGATTGGCCAGAATCCGATAGGGGTGTAGACGGATGTTCCAGCGCTGTGGGCTGCCCTCGCATTGATCATACAGAGCCGTGAGCCAGTCAAGCAGCCGATTCAGCACCCTGTGGGTGACAAACGCCGGTTCCAGCGGATCAAATATCCGCGCAATGTCGCCATTCAGACTGTTGATGTATTTCGGCTGTTCGTAGGGGCCATGTGGCCTCTGCAGACGGCCTGACCCGGGCTGCGAATCAAATTCGCCATAACGGCGAAGCCGGTAGGTTCCACCGTCGCCCATGTAGCGATCAGTGGTCAGACAAGACCAGAACAAAGCAAATTCGCTGATGTCTGCCGGGGTCAAGTCAAGCGTGTCTGCCAGCGCATCGCCAGCGAAGTACAAAAAATGCTGGCGATTCAGGTTGCGAACGAATCCCTCGATCAGTGCTGTTTCAAGCGGCTGATTTTCAAAGATTTCGGTTGTCATACGGAGACCTCCACTTCGTGGACAGCACGGTCGGTTCGTACAGGAGGTACAAAAGCATCTTGGACCAAGGCCTTTTCCCATGCATCCCGATCGGTAAGGTACAGCGGTCTATTCGCTTTGATCGAGGAAATATCCATGGCCCCCTGGCGCAGGGTATAACGAACCGTGCCGGTCACCTTTTCCGCAGACTTGCGGACGAACGCATCAACGCTCTCTCTCAGGGGCGCGAACCATCGACCTTCAACAGCCTCGCGTGTCCATAGCAACTCCATTGACACTTTTTCCCGAAGCAGTTCTGCGTCGAGCACGGCCGTCTCGATCTGGCGGTAAGCGTCCATCAGAATGGTTGCCGCAGGCGCTTCACGCACCTCAAGGACTTTCTTTCCTCCTTCAAGATGCTCCAAACCACTGTAGCGGCCGATCTGATATGCGCCTACGGTCTGGTTCAGGTGGGAAATCAAGGGGACAAGATCCATTGCCTGCTGATCAATGGCCACCGGTAACCCCGCGCGGAAATCAATTTGGATTTCCCGCGGTTCCATAGGAACTTCAGAGGCACGCGTCCACTCGTACAGAGAAGGGGGTACCCAAAACCCTTCGGGGTTGTCAATCGACCCCGATTCGAATTCGCGGCACCACAGGTTCGCATCGCCGCTGATGCCACGAGCTTGAAAGCGTGCAAGTCCCAGCTGCTTGAGAACTTCGATTTTTTCGTCCCGTGTGAGGATCGAACGTTCATAGGGTGTTCCGTAACAACCTGGGTATCCCAATTGGCCGATGGCACCGTTGAGCCTGCGAAGGCTGTTTTGGGACTGGTTGGCCGTGTGCACGATGGCGTCGCATCCCAGTTCGCGAGCGACCTGCACAGCCACTTTGGCGAGAATGGGGCGAGAAAGCGAGGAGCTCACGGGGAACATGCCGAGGTACTTTGCTTGTGCGCAAATTGCAGGAGCCACAGCTTCTCGGGCAAACATCTCGCGAGCGTCGACGATGGTCAGATTGGCCCCGAAGAAATCAGCGATCTCTTTGAGATCCTGGACACGGCAACCTTCGCCTACGTCCACCGAAAGCGCGGTAATGCGCAAATTTCTCTGGGAGAGTTCCTTGAGGACATAACTGCTATCAAGGCCCCCGCTGAACAGCGTTAGCACGTGGTCGACATGACCTTTCATTGCGTCGAGATCTTCGAAACTGCGAATTCTGCGTGTTGACATTTCACTTATTCCCTTGCATTGTTGAGAAATGAATTGTCCGGCTCAGGCTAGACATTGACTAGACTCAATGCTTGAACAGGAGCTGTGCATGGTGAGAACAGATAATTTCTTGGAAGTGATACACGAACTGGTGGCTTTTGTCCGAGTAGCGGAGGCTGGTAGTTTTTCAGCGGCTGCTCGGCGCCATGGAATGACGCCTTCAGCGGTCAGCCGCCAGGTCGCACGTTTGGAGAAAACCATGGGCGTATCGCTCATGCAACGCACGACCCGGCATATGCGCCTGACCGAGGCAGGAATGGAGGTACTGCAGCAGGGGCGAGAAATGGTCGCGGCGGCTGAGGCATCCATGCGCGTTGCCGAGGGCCATGTGGGCTTACCCAGAGGGCTTGTTCGCATCAGCGCACCCAAGGCGTTCGCCCGTCACGTGCTGCACCAGCCCTTGCTGGCCTTCCTGCATAGCTATCCCGACGTGGACATACATCTGCTGGCGACCGACCAGTTCGTCGATCCTTTGCGCGAAGGTTTTGACCTTGTGGTCCGCCTGACCGACGACCCACCGCAAGGTATGGTGGCTCGCACGCTGATGCCTGTGAAGCAAATGGTGCTGGCTAGCCCGTCCTATCTGGCATCCAACCCATGCATTACCATTCCTGAAGATCTGATGGCCCATAGCTGTCTGTCGATCGGCGAGCAGAAACGCGACAGTCGCTGGCGATTCGCGCGCGGCGACGACCAAGTGGAAGTGACCGTCGCTGGCCGCTACACATTGAATCACAGCGTGATGCGCCTGGAGGCGGTAGAGGCAGGCCTGGGCGTGGGGTGCGTACCGGATTTCGTGGCGCTTGATGCAATTGCGGCCGAGCGAGTGGTTCGTTTGCTACCCGACTGGGCATTTGACACCAACTATCAGGGCATGGCGTATCTGCTTTTTCTCCCGTCCCGCTACACCACCCCGAAGGTGCGCGTGCTGATCGATCACCTTGTGAGTGCGCTTAAACCGTTGGCTCCGCCGCCGACAACCTGACCCTTTGCATTGCACCGAGATTAATTGTGGGTTTTCCAGCTCACCGCTGACATTTCAGTTGATTCAATAGGGGTACGTTTAAACAAACGACACTTTTGTTTTATAGAATTCGATGGAAGAACACACGCCGGTACAGGCGTAAAGTGCCATTTGGCGGCACTTTGTTGGCGCTGATTGAATATTGCCCCCCGGTGGGTCAATTTTCGGTCAGCAGCAACACCTGTCCTGGGCGGACATGGATGACGCTGATTGATTCTGCCGTTGGCTGGTGGAACGCGTATTGGATCAACTCCAATTTTTCGTGACGGAATTTTCGGCGGTTTGGGCTTACAACCCCAGGCTTGAACCGATTCAACTGGCCGGCGCCAGCGGCAACGTCATCGTCATGCACAAGCCACCGGCGCTGCGGTTGCGCGCCGTGATGCTGCCCCGATGCGCCTTGAACACTTGCTGTGCAATCGCCAGTCCCAGACCATGTCCTTCGGTCGACTCGCCACCGGCGCGAAAAAATGGCTGAAAAATCGCCTCCAGGTCACAAGCGGCCACCCCCGGGCCGCAGTCCAACACGCTGATCTGCCAATGCTGCGCGCTGCTCTCCACCCGCAGTTCGACGCCAGCGCCCACCGGGCTGTACTTGATCGCATTGCGCACCACGTTTTCGATGGCGCGCGCCAGTAACTCGGCTTGCCCGATCACGCGCACATCGGCCTCGCCCACCAGTTCGATCCGGCCCTGCTGCGCCGCCGCTTCGAAACGCGCATCTTCGACCAGAGCGTCGATCAAGTCGGCCATGCTGATTTCTTCATGGCCGGCATTGAGCGCACCGGCTTCGAGGCGCGCCAGCGTCAGCAATTGATCCACCAGCTTGTCCATGCGCACGCTTTCGCGTTCGATGCGCGCCAGCCAGGTAGTCGCCTTGTCGGGTTGCTGCTGTGCCAGGCCGATCGCCGCCTGCATGCGCGCCAAGGGCGAGCGCAACTCGTGCGACACATCATGCAGCAACCGGGTTTGCGCATCGAGCAGGCTGCGCAACAGGCCGGTCATGCGGTCAAAATCGCGCCTGAGATCGCTCAATTCATCGCCGCGCCGGGCATCCGGAAAGCGCGGCGCCAGATCTCCGCCCGAGGCCGCTTCAAACGCCAGGCGCAGGTCGCGGATCGGGCGTGAAAAATACCAGGCCAGCAATGCGGCAAACAGCAGGCTCACCAGAATCGCTGCAGCCAGCGGCACCAGCGGGTGGAATTTCCGCCCTGGCGGCGGTCCGTCGTGCTGGTGCCCGATCGACGGCAAGAACAACAGATAACGATGGCCATCCACAGCGTTCATTTCGCGCACCGCGCGCTGCCGGGCGCCTTGCTGCCAGATCGCGCGCGCCTGCGCCAGCATCGCGGGCTCGACCTGACGCCCTAGCAACTCGCGGCCAAGCTCATCAACGGCAAACAGGTGGTGCCGTTGCATGTTTGCCAGCAAGCCGCGCAGCGCGCCGGTGCCGCCGAACTTCAGGGTCGCCGCAGCCGAATCGAGCGCCATTTGCGCCGGCGGGCTGCTGTCGAGCACAGGTCCACTCGCATGCATGCGCGCCCGGTTCTGCAGCCAGATCGTGCCGCCGATGCCGACAGTGGCGGTCAACTGGGCCAGAAAAATGCACAGAAAAAATTTCCAGAACAATCGGCCCACGGCTCAATCCTTGATCAACTGGTAACCCAACCGGTAGACGGTTTGCAGGCAAGAGCGGCCATCGGCCAACTGGCCCAATTTGCGGCGCAAACTGCTCAAATGGACGTCAATATTGCGGTCAAAGCGGGCCAGCGGTCGGCCCAGCCCCTGCTCGGACAGCAGATTTTTGCTCACCGGCCGCCCGGCACCGCGCGCCAGCACGGCCAGCAGATTGAATTCGGTGCTAGTCAATTCCAGCTTGACACCGGCCCAGGCGGCACGGCGCTGCTCCGGCCAGATCGTCAACTGGCCCACGCTGAGCTCTGGCAAACCAGTCCGGTCCGACGGCACGCCCCAGCTGCGGCGCAAGATGGCGCGGATGCGGGCCGCTAATTCGCGTGGACTGCACGGCTTGGTCACGTAATCGTCGGCGCCCAGTTCCAGGCCGACGATGCGATCGGTATCGTCGCCGCGCCCGGTCAGCATCAAGATCGGCAAGCGGCTCGCCATGCGGATGCGACGCAAGGTTTCCAATCCATTCATGCGCGGCATCGTCACATCCAGAATGGCGATCGCATACAAGTCGGTCAGCGCTTCGGCGGTGCCAGCGTGTCCGTCATGCACAGCCTTGACCTCGAATCCATCCTGTTCCAGATATTGCTGGAACAGGCATGTCAGTTCAACGTCATCGTCTATCAGCAGTACCTTGCCCATCGCAGCGCTTCACTCGAATTTCAATTCGCCGATCATAACAAACAGCCGCCGCCGCGCCACACCGTGGCGGCCATTTCCTCTGAGAAATGCCTGATCTTTACATCCTTTTACCTCTTGCCGGCAGCCCTTTACATCGGTATCGCCGACAATCAGGCAGCGCCGTGTAGGGTCAGGCCATGCCCGCTTGAACTGGTCCGGACTTGGCCCGCACCCTGCGCAATGCATCGATGGCGCGAGCCAGGCCACGCCCATTCGCCTTCAACCAGCAAAGGAAATCCATGAGCATCAGTGCCTTGACATCGGGTAGCACGGCAATTGGTTTTGTCAGCCAATTGAGCAAGTTGAGCAAAACGAGCAATGCCGACAGCACCGTCAGCGCAGCAAGTGCGCCGCCGGATCGCCCTGCCGACGGCGGCGGATTCCTGGGCGCGATCGCCAGTGCATTGGCTAGCATCGGCGTGAGCAGCAGTGGCAGCAGTAGTGGAACGACCAGCAGCGCGACCAGCGACGGCACGACCGACCCCACCTCAAGCACCACCTCGGACACCAGCAGCGCGACCCAGGCCTTGAGCACGTTCCTGGGCAACTTGATGGCCAGTTTGCAAAATCAATCCGATACGGCATCGAGCTCGGCATCCGACAGTGGATCGGCCAATGGCGTGGCGACAGCCTACGGCCCTGGCCACAAGCACGGTGGCGGCCAGATCGAAGCCGACTTGCAAAGCCTGATCCAGAGCCTGGCATCAAGCAGCAGCGCGACCGATGCCAGCGCATCGAGTTCCGCCACAACATCGAGCGACGACAGCAAGCTCGAAACGTCGTTCAAAAGCTTGCTCACTGCGCTGGGTGGCAGCAGTGCAAGCGATTCAAGCAATTCAAGCAATCAGCTGACCAGCTTCCTGAAGGCGCTGTCGAACAACATGAATGGCGGCAGTTCCAGCGGCAATCTGGTCAACACCATGGCGTGATGGCTATTCATTGATTTAAAGTGACTGTTCGGGCTGGCCAGGATTGCCGGCTTCAGGCGGCGCGATGCGCTGCCTGCATTGGCGGTTTGAGTTGTGTTCGCTCAACTTCCAAGTCGGTAACTCAGATCAATATCGCAGCAGGGGTACGGAAGCGATTCGAAGCGGACCGATCAGCTTGGCACGCATTTTTTAGTGCCTGCCGGGAAGGTATTTTCGAATGCGCGGCGTACCGAAACCAGCGATTTTTCGTCGTCGACAAGCGCCGACGCCGGCTTGATGTGAGCCGGCAACAGCCTCGATTCGACAGCGATGCCATCAGAGAGGCAGTGACATGAATATAGCAGCATCGAAGGAAGTCAAGCAGTTGAACGTGCCATATTGGATGAATCTGGACTTGGTATCGGGCTATCAGGATTCGATAGTCTCCAACTACCGCCACATGCTGTTTGGCATCGACCTGGCTCACGCCTGGCTCAACCTGGCGCCCAAATTCCTGGCGCAAACAATCAATCCCTGGTCCTTTTCACTGGTCAATCTGACCAATGAAATGAAAGGCAGCGGCCCTCTGGAAGGCAACATCATCACCGAGGTGGCCAGCTATGGGAGCCAGTTGGGGACGATCATCGACTTCCTGGAGTTGCTTGAGAAGCGTCTTGATGGCAGGTCCGCCTTGAACGAAGAAGAAATCTACCGGAGACACAAGTTCAAGCACCTCGCAGCAGACATCGACAAGGCAAAGCATTTGCGCGTCATCGACTTGTAGGCGTTGGAGGCAAGCTGCGCCCGGTCGTGTTTTCCTCCAGGCGAAAAGAAACACGAACACGAGCTAATGACGACTATCGATTGATTTCAAAGCACCATGAAAATAGTGTTTCAGCGGCCGGTCGTCAAGCAGAGGCCGCCGCTGCAGGTCTAGACACCATCAAATCATTGGTGCAATTCTTTAACTCCTGAATTATACTGTACGTTTATACAGTAATTTGACGTTGTTCAGCATCGCGGCAACGTCGTTCAGCGAGAAATTCATGTTGATACCTGCCGTCACACCGACCGAGTCTGATCGCTCCCGGCTTCAGTTGCTTTTGCCAGACATCTGGCGGGCGAGCGAACTGGCGATCTCGAGAGCCACCACGTGCTCGACAGGGCATGCGCTGCTCGACGACGAGCTGCCGAATCAGGGCTGGCCACGCTCGATGCTGGTGGAACTTTTGCTGCAACAGGCGGGCATCGGCGAGATGCAACTGTTGAAGCCGGCGTTGGCCCATCTGTCCGAACATCAACGCATCGCACTGGTCCAACCGCCTTTTCCACCGCACGCCAAGGCCTGTGAAACATGGGGCATCGATACCAGCGCTCTATTATGGCTGCGTGCAAAGAGCACCGGCGATGCGCTCTGGAGCACCGAACAGATACTGAAGAATGGCAGCTGCGGCGCAGTGATTTTGTGGCAAACCAATATGCGCGCGGAATCGTTGCGGCGCTTGAGCCTGGCCGCTCAAAGTACCGACACCTGGTTCTGGCTGATGCGACCGATGGCTTGCGCCGCCGATGCATCGCCGGCACCGCTGCGATTGGCGTTGCGACCGGCACAAGCTGGCGTCGCCATCGATATCGTCAAACGCCGCGGGCCGCGCTGCGACACGCCACTGTTCGTCCCGCTGGCAAGCATGCCTGCCGGACACCATCCACTGGAGCATGCTCATGCGATTGCTGTTCAGCCTGCATCTGCCGCTGTTGCCGCTCGAAGCGCTGCGTCCGTCCTGGTCTGAGCCGGGGCCCTGCGCAGTCTTGCACCAGGAACAGGTCGTCATCGCATCGCGCGAGGCCGCCATCCTTGGCGTCAAGGTCGGCATGCGCGCCGGCGGTGTCTGTGCGATCTCGCCCGCTACCAGGATGCTGGAACGCAGCCTGGAAAAAGAGCGCTCGGCGTTGGATGCAATCGCAATGGCGCTGCTGCAATACACCCCTGACGTCACTTTCGCCGATGACTTCAGCATCGTGCTCGATGTCAGCGCCAGCCTGCGCCTGTTTGGCGGAGCACTGGTACTGTGCAGAAACGTTGTCGCCAGCGTTGCCGCGCTCGGCTTCACGGCCAGCCTGGGCGCAGCTCCGACGGCAACAGGTGCGTGGCTGCTGGCTCGCAGCAGCAGAATCCGAGGCCAGCCGCTTGGGCGCCGCGCGCTGAAAATGAGCACGTTGACGCGGCGCCTCGATGCCTTGCCTTGCCATCTGGTGCCGACGACACACCCTTGTCGCGATTGGCTCGCTGGCATCGGCGCCCGCAATCTGGGCGCGCTGCGCCGGTTGCCGCGCGCCGGCCTGATGCGC
>CANFGA010000007.1 GCA_947446335.1 Oxalobacteraceae bacterium
CAAAACAACGCGCCGCCTCGGTTGCCGTTTTGTCGGCATTTCACTCTCGATGCTGGCCGATGTGCAGCGCTACATCACCAAACTAGAGCGCGAGCGCAACGCACGCACCGCCGGCCTGGCCTAGCTGCTTATTCCACCCCAGCCAGGGTCTGATGCACGAAGGCAGACAACATCATTCTCTGCTCGACTGCAACATCAAGAAATTCAAAGCCGTGATTCCAGACATCACCGCTGTCTGACAATGCCACCGAACGCAAGACCGCCTTCAGGTTCAAGACAGCGCTGTGATCGGCCACCAGCAATTTAAATTTAAGCAACCCTTGCTCGCCTTTCGCGCCAAATGGCTGGCCGGAAACGCAGGATGCTCCCGCCACGCTCAAATCGATCAATTTCGTGGCAGCAATCCGCACTGGATGACCCAGTGACACGGCAGCGATCAGCTTGACGGCGGCTCTGGACCCTTTGCGAATCACGGTGGCCCGAACCTCTTGCGGATAGGAAAGATGCAAATAAGGAAAAGGGGAATGCACCGACTTCACGGCGGCGGCCATGAAGACATGCGCTTTTTTGCCGGAAAAAGAACGCACGGTGAAAGTCTGACCATCGCGGATGAAACCGAATTTCCCATCGAGCATGGGCGCCGTCACCATCACGGTTTTATTCTTGACGAAACCGACCAATCGCACCGTATAGCGCAGCGTCGGATTATCATGCGGCTGCAGCGACAAGGGTTCGCCGATGTTCCAGCGCACCTCATCCATCCCCACCATCGTGCTGTTGACGATCTCGGGATTGGCATAGGCAGTGCCGCCAGCCCCATCCTCGATGCTGCGGATCGGGCCGTCAGCCGGATTATTTCTGAAAAAGCCATTTTGCGACAGCTTTTCGATCTGGCTCTGGCTTTCTATGACAAACCCTGCCTTCAGCAACAGATTGCCGAAACCATCGTACACGGACCATAACAGCGGACGTCCCAATACAATTTCCACCAACCTGACGGGAACTCTCGGCGATTCGATCATGATGGCTCATCCTGGATGCTGCAAAATGCGGCGTGAAGCATATTGTTTTTATAATAAATGACATGAACATGTTCCAACGGCAAGGCCAGAACGCCACCCCGATCTGCTCAACAGGTCAGACTTGCATGTTCATGATTTCATTGTAGGCAGTGACCAATTTATTGCGTACTTGCACTGTCGCCTGAAACGCAATGCTCGATTTTTGCATGGCGATCATGACGTCCGACAAGCTGACCTTGTCGTCACCCATCGTGAAACTTTTGCCCAGTTCGGCCGATTTTTGCTGAGTCGCGCTGACCGAATCGAGCGATGCCTTCAGCGCATCGGCAAAATTGACCTTGACTGTCTGCACCTCGGTCGGCGCAACAGCCTGCGGCTTGGTCGCGGCGGCCTTCAATTGGGCGATCATCGCCTCGATCCTGCTGCTGTCGATACCGCCTGTTTGCACGCTGCCTCCTGATTGCTGTCTGTGACACAATTTCCAATATCACACAATAACAAGCCTGCCGGCAAGGTGCAGGTTCGAGCAGGATGGCAAACGGGGCTCTGTTTCATCGATTGAATGCTCTAGCAGTGCCAGATAATACGGTTCAGGATCGCATGCCGAACCATTTCAAATACCGATGACCCTAGATCACCCCCCCGGAATCCAACCATGGCAGTAGCGGAAGAGCTCACATTGAATACCCCGGCCGCCGAGCCGTTCATGCAGAGCGCGCTGGGCAAGAATTTCCTGCGCGGCTTGGCAGTGGCGGCAGTGCTGGCCGTCGTCCTGGCGCTGTGGATGTGGAACCAGCAGCCGGAATATCGGGTGTTGTTTGCCAACTTCACCGATCGCGATGGCGGCGCCATCACCGGCGCGCTCGACCAGATGAACATCAAGCACAAGTTCGCCGAAGGCGGCGGCGCCATTCTGGTGCCGGCCGATCAAGTGCACGATGCGCGCCTGAAATTGGCAGCCCAAGGCTTGCCCAAGGGCGGCAACGTCGGTTTCGAGCTGATGGAAAACCAGAAACTCGGGGTCTCGCAATTTCTTGAACAAGTCAATTTCCAGCGCGCCCTCGAAGGTGAACTGGCGCGCTCGGTCGAGTCGCTCGCTGCAGTCAACACGGTACGCGTGCATCTGGCCCTGCCCAAACCGTCGGTGTTTGTGCGCGAACAGCAAAAGCCGACCGCCTCGGTCTTGCTGAACCTGCATCCGGGGCGCGCGATCGATCCCGGTCAAGTGTCGGCGATCGTCCATCTGGTCGCCTCCAGCGTGCCCGAACTGCTGCCCGCGAACGTCACCGTGGTCGACCAGGCCGGCACCTTGTTGTCCGACACCAGCAAGAAAGGCGTCACGGGCAATGCCAAGAATCTCGATCCGAATCAACTGAAGTATGTGCAGCAACTGCAAGAGAGTGTCGTCAGCCGGGTCGAATCGATCATCACGGCCATCGTCGGACCCGGCAATGTGCGCGCCGAAGCGACCGCCGATGTCGATTTTTCACAAGTGGAACAGGCGGCAGAAACCTACAAACCAAACTCGCCACCGGCCGCCTCGACGATGCGCAGCCAGCAATCGAGCGAGGCTGGCGCGTCATCCCAGGCCGCCGCGGGCGTGCCGGGAGCGCTATCGAACCAGCCGCCCGGCGCCGCCGGCGCCCCGCTGACGGCCGCGCCCGGTGCGGCGCCCGGTGCTGCCACGCCAGCGCCAGGCCCGACGCGCAAGGATTCGACGATCAATTATGAAGTCGACAAGACCGTGCGCTATGAACAGACTGGCATGGGTGGCTTGCGTCGCCTGTCGGTCGCGGTCGTCGTCAATTACCGGCGCACGGTCGACAAGGCCGGCAAGGTCAGCGTCAAGCCCTTGAGCGCCGCCGAAGTGGCCCAGATCGACAATCTGGTCAAGGAAGCGATGGGCTACAACAAGGACCGGGGCGACAGCTACAGCGTGGTCAACTCGCCGTTCAACGGCGTCGACAAACCGGCCGAGCTGCCCGAAGTGATTCCCCTGTGGCGCGATCCGATGTATCTGTCGCTGGCCAAGGAAATCGGCAAATTTCTGATCACCGCGCTGATCCTGCTGTATCTTTATTTGAAGATCGTGCGTCCGATGATGCGTCCGGTGATGCGCAAGATCGAAGAAGTATCGGGCCCGCCGCCCGGATTCGAACGCCTGGCCGAGGAAGCGGCCAAGGAAGCGGCCAAGAAAGAGGAAGAAGAGAAAATCGACGAGGTCATTTTGCCAACACCGGAAGATGAAGAACGGCGCATTTACCAGGAAAACCTGGATCTGGCCAGGGGCGTGGCCAGGGCAGATCCGCGCGTGGTTGCCAATGTGATCAAATCATGGATAGGCCCGCAATGAGCGAGAATACCGGACTGGAAAAAGCAGCCATCCTGATGCTGGCATTGGGCGAAAACGAGGCTTCCGAGGTCATGAAATTCCTCGGCCCGCGCGAAGTGCTGAAGCTGGGCGCAGCGATGGCGACGATGAAAGGCATCGTCCATGAACAGGTGGCGACGGTGTTGGGAGAGTTCAGGGATCAGACCCGGCAGAACTCGACCGTCGGCCTCGATTCCGACGATTATCTGCGCCAGGTGCTGACCAAGGCGTTGGGTGATGACAAGGCATCGGTATTGCTCTCACGCATACTGGGCGGCAAGGATGCGTCCGGCATCGAAAGCCTGAAGTGGATGGATTCGCAGTCGGTGTCCGAACTGATCCGCAATGAACATCCGCAAATCATTGCCACCATTTTGGTGCATCTGGAGCGCGATCAGGCTTGCGAAATTCTGAGCCACTTCACCGATCGCTTGCGCAACGACGTGGTGCTGCGCATCGCCACGCTCGATGGCGTGCAACCGGCGGCGCTGCGCGAGCTCAATGATGTACTGACAAAATTACTTTCTGGAAATGAGAACGTCAAGAAATCGTCGCTCGGCGGCGTGCGCACCGCAGCCGAGATTCTGAACTTCATGAGCGGAGAACAGGAAAGTTCGGTCATGGACAATATCAAGAGCTACGATAACGACATGGCGCAAAAGATCATGGACGAGATGTTCGTGTTCGACAACGTGATCGACATCGATGATCGCGGCATCCAGTTGCTGCTGCGCGAAGTGCAGTCCGAAATGCTGATCATCGCACTCAAGGGTTCGTCTCAGGAATTGCGCGAAAAAATCTTCAAGAACATGTCACAACGCGCCGGCGAGATGATGCGCGAAGACCTGGAATCGAAGGGACCGGTGCGTCTGTCCGAAGTCGAGGCACAACAGAAACAGATCCTGCAGATCGTGCGCCGCCTGGCAGAAGAAGGCCAGATCGTGCTAGGCGGAAAAGGCGAGGATTCGTTTGTCTGATCTGCCAAAAGAGCAACAAAGCGCTTACCAGCGATGGGAAATGACATCGTTCGATGCGCCGCGCCCGGCCGCGCCTGCGCCGGTGGAGCGCGCCGCGCCGGAACCGGAACCTGTACCGCCACCACCGGACTATCCCACGCCCGAGGAGTTGGCCGCCATCCACGAACAGGCGCGCCTGATCGGCTATGAAGAGGGCCGCGCCGCCGGCCATGCCGATGCACTCGAGCAAGGCAAACTCGCTTCCAGCAATGAACTCGAGCATCTGAAGCAGATCGCCCACACGTTCAGCGCTGCGCTGGCCGAGGCCGACCAGACCATCGCCGGCGATGTGCTCGATCTGGCGCTGCACCTGTCGCGATGCATGCTGAAAACAGCGCTGCAAGTGCGGCCGGAACTGGTCTTGCCGCTGGTGCGCGAAGCGATTGAATTGCTGCCCGTGGTGCAGCAACCGGCGGTTCTGATGCTCAATCCGGAAGATGCGCCCTTGGTGCGCGAGGGCTTGAAAGAAGAACTGGAACACGGCAGCTGGCGCATCGTCGAAGATGCCCAGATCGGGCGCGGCGGTTGCAAGGTCGACACCGCCAGCAACCAGATCGATGCCCAGGCAGAAGCGCGCTGGCAGCGCTTGACGCATGCGCTGGGCAAGGATCTCGATTGGATGACGCCGTGAACGACGCGGGCCCGGCGACCGACCTCCACACCCGGCGCTGGCAAGCTTACCTGGAAGATTGCACCACCTTGCTCGGCTTCATCGAACCGAAGCTGATCTCGGGGCGCGTCACGCGCGTCACCGGCCTGGTCATGGAAGCAATCGGCCTGCGCCTCGCGGTCGGCGCCGCCTGCACGGTGCCGCTGCAAAACGGTGGCCGGGTCGAAGCCGAAGTGGTTGGCTTCGATGGAGAACGCCTGTTCCTGATGCCACAAAGCGATGTCGAAGGGATTGTGCCGGGCACCCGCGTGTTCCCGGTCGAACCGACCATACCGCGCCCGGGCAAGGTCGACCATCCGCGCCGCCGCCCCAGCGACCGCGCGCGTCACCTGCCGGTGGGCAAGCAATTGCTGGGCCGCGTGTTGGATGGCGCCGGTCGCCCGCTCGATAACCTCGGCCCGCTGCATGCGAGCGACAGCGCCCCGATCAATGTGCGTCCGGCCAACCCGCTGGGGCGTGCGCCGATCGTCGACACGCTCGACGTAGGCGTGCGCTCGATCAACAGCATGCTCACCGTCGGGCGCGGCCAGCGCATGGGACTGTTCGCCGGTTCCGGCGTGGGCAAGAGCGTCTTGCTGGGCATGATGGCGCGCTATACCGAAGCCGATGTCATCGTGGTCGGACTGATCGGCGAGCGCGGGCGCGAAGTGAAGGAATTCATCGAACAAATCCTGGGCCCAGAAGGATTGGCGCGCTCGGTGGTGGTGGCCGCGCCGGCCGACACGCCGCCGTTGATGCGGCTCCAGGGCGCCGCCTATGCCACCGCGATCGCCGAGCACTTTCGCGATCAGGGCCAGAACGTGCTCTTGATCATGGATTCGCTGACCCGCTATGCGATGGCCCAGCGCGAAATTGCACTGGCCATCGGCGAACCGCCGGCGACCAAGGGTTATCCACCGTCGGTGTTCGCCAAGCTGCCGGTGCTGGTCGAACGAGCCGGCAATGGGCCGGTCGGTGGCGGCTCGATCACCGCCTTCTACACCGTGCTGACCGAAGGCGACGACCAGCAAGATCCGATTGCCGATTCGGCGCGCGCGATCCTCGATGGCCACATCGTGCTGAACCGGCGTCTGGCCGAAGCGGGTCACTATCCGGCCATCGATATCGAACAATCGATCAGCCGCGCCGCGCATTCGATCACCAAACCGCACCAGCAGCAGCAAGCGCGCAAACTCAAGCAACTGTATACGCGCTACGAGCGCAGCCGCGACTTGATCAGCGTGGGCGCCTATGCCTCCGGCACCGATCCCTTGCTCGACCAGGCGATCGTGTTGCATGAACGCATAGAGTCATTCCTGCAACAGGAAATCACCGAGCG
Organism: Oxalobacteraceae bacterium; assembly: GCA_947446335.1. Classification (GTDB taxonomy): domain Bacteria; phylum Pseudomonadota; class Gammaproteobacteria; order Burkholderiales; family Burkholderiaceae_D; genus Janthinobacterium. Next base: position 6,398 of record CANFGA010000007.1, read on the forward strand.
CGTCGGCATGACCGAGAGCTTGGCCCAACTTACCTCGCTGTTCGACTGATGGGACCACGCCAACGCAACCGATAATGGTGCATCATGGCCTCTCAATCCCAACTCGATACACTCATAGAACTGGCCCAGACCGCCTCCGACGAGACGGCCAAACGGCTGGGCGCGGCGCTGCGCGTGACACAGGAAAACCAGGAAAAGCTGCAGATGCTGAACGGCTATCGCGCCGACTATGCAGAGCGCTTCGATGCGGCGATGGCAGCGGGCATGACGCCGATGGCTTACCGCAATTTCCAGGCGTTTCTGGACAAGCTCGACCTTGCAGTGAAGGGCCAGCAGCAAGTGTTGCTGCAAGCGCAGCAACGCAGCGAACGCGAACGCAGCAATTGGCAAGACAGCGAGCGTAAACGCATGTCTTACACGACGCTGAGCAACCGCGCCCAGCAGCAGGCGCAGCAAGCCGAGGCCAAGCGCGACCAGAAGGCGATGGACGAGCATGCGGCGAGGCAGGCTTATTACAAGCGTTAATCACAAACGCTCACGGCAGGCGCTGGCGACACAGGCTGAACTGCAGCGACCAACAAAAAAATAGTGCTCAATTCGATCCGGGCCATCATCCACCACGACAAAGTCACCATGCCCACCCCGATCTCTCGCATTCTGCCTTCCAGCGCCAGCTCCGCAAGCACGGCATCCAAGGCCGCCGCGTCGGTGCCCGAACAGTTCCAGCGCATGCTGTCACGCCAGATCGAACAACGCCAAGCCCTGGAAAAATCCCAGGCAAATATCCAGACCAACACCAGAGCCGACGCCAGAAGCAAGTCCGACGCCGATGTCAAGACCAGGACCGAGGCCAATGCGGCGCAGCCCGAAGCGGCGCCGGTTGACCCCAGCAGCAAGCCAACTGCGGCCCGGGAGGCGAGCACGGAAGCAAACAAGCACGCCAAGGATGACGACGAGCACGGTGTCGACACCACGCCGCAGCCGCTGTCGAGCATGCTGACACTCGTCGCCAGTCTGCAGCAAGCCGCTGCCGCGGCCACTGATGCTGCCACTGCCACTGCGACTGCCACGGAGGTTGCAACTGCCGCTGATGTTGCAACTGCAACGTCCACTGCGCTCAAGAGTGCGACAGCCGATGCGGGACCAGCGCTCGCGCGTGCCGGCACCGACCCAGCCTTGCCGGCAACGGCCTTGCCCGATCTCAAGCTCGCTGCCGGCACGATCCCCGCAGCGGCGCTGCCCAAGGCTGCCGTATTCGATGCGGCGCTGCCAGGCAGCGCCAATCTGGTCGCGCCCGCAGCTGTGCTGCAGATGGCGCAAACCGCGAGCGCGATCCCGGTCGGCAAACTGAACGGCCAGGTTGGCAGCCCGGCCTGGGACCAGCAACTGGGACAAAAAGTGATCTGGATGGCTGCCGGCGGCCTGGAAAGCGCGACGCTGACGCTCAATCCACCCGACCTGGGACCGCTGCAAGTGGTGCTGAGCGTGTCGAACGATCAAGCCAGCGTCAGCTTCACATCCAACCAGGCGGAGGTACGCCAGGCGCTCGAAGCGGCGCTGCCGAAGCTGCGCGACATGATGAGCGAAGCCGGCCTCAGCCTGGGCAGCGCCAACGTCTCGGCCGGCAGTTCCAACCAGGAGCATGGCGCGCAACAGGAACGCGCTCGCCAGGGCGGCGGCGCGCAGGGCATCCCATCAGCAGTCAGTGTCATGACCTTGCCGGCGCTGCGTGGCACGGCGCGGCAAGGGATGGTCGACACCTTCGTCTGACTCCACCCTGGCCTGCGCTGCAGCATCGGTGCCACGAGATACGCGATCTTCCCCCCTCTGCTCCAGCGATCCTTTGGTCGCCAATATAGGGATAATGCGCGCATGGTGCAGTGATCCACTGCCGCGTTGACCGTTACCGTTGAAAGCACGACAAAAATGAAAGCTGATCCCAAGGCTACCCCGGCAGCAGATGCGCCGGCAGGCTCGAACAAGAAAAAGATGATGATCATCATCATCGCAGCGGTGCTGGTGCTTGCCGGCGGCGGCGGCGCCGCATGGTTTTTCTTGCATGCCAAGCAGCCAAGCGAACATGTCAAGGAAGTCAAAAAGATTGGCCCGCCGGTCTTCGTCTCGGTTGACACCTTCATCGTCAATTTGCAATCGGAAGGCGACGACCAGTTCTTGCAAGCGAATCTCACGCTGCAAGTGCAAAACCCTGACCATGTCGAACTGATCAAGCTGAACATGCCCAAGGTGCGCAATCGCTTGTTGATGCTGTTGTCGAGCAAGAAACCATCCGAAATCAGCACCATCGAAGGCAAGCAACAACTCGCGGCCGAGATCATCGCCCAGGTCAACTTGCCGTTCAACGACAAAGGTCCCGAACAGGACGTGTCGGACGTGATGTTTACTTCGTTCATCATTCAATAACGTCATGGCTGATAATTTCCTCTCCCAGGAAGAAGTCGACGCCCTGCTGAAGGGCGTCAGCGGGGATCAGGACGATGTCAAGACGCCGGAAGAAGTCACCGGAGTTCGCACCTACAACCTGGCAACCCAGGAGCGCATCGTGCGCGGCCGGATGCCGACGCTGGAGATCATCAACGAGCGCTTTGCGCGCCTGTTGCGGATCGGTCTGTTCAATTTCATCCGCCGCAGCGCCGAGGTCTCGGTCGGCCCGGTGCGGGTGTCGAAATACAGCGAATTCATACGCAACCTGGTGGTGCCGACCAACCTGAACCTGATCCACATGAAACCGCTGCGCGGCACCGCGCTGATGGTCTTCGATCCGGGCCTGGTGTTCTTGCTGGTCGACAACCTGTTCGGCGGCGATGGCCGCTTCCACACCCGGGTCGAAGGGCGCGACTTCACGCAAACCGAGCAGCGCATCATCTTGCGCATCCTCGATATCGTGTTCAACGCCTATGCCAAGTCGTGGGAACCGGTGTTCCCGGTCGAATTCGAATACATCCGTTCGGAAATGAATACCCAGTTCGCCAACATCGCGACCCCGAACGAAGTCGTTGTCGCATCGACCTTCACGGTGGAACTGGGCTCGGTCAGCGGCCAGATCCACTTTTGCATGCCGTATTCGATGATCGAGCCGATCCGCGACACGCTGACGTCGAGCTTGCAGGGGGAGGCGCTGGAGGTGGACAAGCGCTGGATCCGCCTGATGACGCAACAGATCCAGATCGCGGAAGTGGAAATGGTGGCGGTGCTGGGCACGGCGCGGGTCTCGGTCGACGCTTTGCTGAACATGCGGGTCGGCGACATCATCCCTTTGTCCATACCGGACATGATCCAGGCCACGGTCGACGGCGTGCCGGTCATGGACTGCAGCTACGGGGTATTGAACGGGCAATATGCGCTCAAGGTCGAAAAACTGCTGTCCAATATCGAACACCACAAATGACCATTGCGCATACGCGTGCAGCATCAGTAAATGAAACAGGAGGACACCATGTCTGACAATCAAGAGAACCAAAACGCCGAAGACGATTGGGGCGCAGCGATCGCCGAGCAAGCCAAGGCAGAAGCGGCCGCAGCGCAGAATCAGGCCGCCAGCGCCGCGGTGTTCAAGGACTTTGCCAGCCACGGCAACAAGACCGAGACCCACAACGATATCGATTTCATCCTCGATATCCCGGTGCAGTTGACGGTCGAACTGGGGCGCACCAAGATTGCGATCAAGAATTTGCTGCAACTGGCCCAAGGCTCGGTAGTCGAACTCGACGGTCTGGCTGGCGAGCCGATGGATGTGCTGGTCAACGGCTGCCTGATCGCCCAGGGCGAAGTGGTTGTCGTCAACGACAAATTCGGCATTCGCCTGACCGACATCATCACGCCATCCGAACGCATCAGAAAACTGAACCGATGAAGTCCGCCGTCAAGGCTGTCGCCGCGTGCTGCATCTTCGCCGCCGCGGCGGGCGCCGCCGCGCCGAGCGCCGCCGCGCCGGGCGCCACTGCGTTGGGCGCCACTGCGCCGGGCGCCGAAGCGACGGCGGTGGCGCCAGCGGCTGCAATGGCTCCCGAGCCAGTTGCGCCCGCAGCAGTTGCGGCTACGGCAGCGCCGGCGGTTCCTGCGGCAGTTGCTCCAGTGGCACCGGCGCCGACTGTTGCACTGACGCCGGCCCCGCCCGTCATCTACGCACCCACGGCCACTGGCAGCTTGCTGCAAACCACGCTGGCGCTGTCATTCGTGCTGGCCTTGCTGGCCGCTCTGGCCTGGGCCATGAAACGCTATGGTCCAAGGTCGAGCAGCCCGAATGCGACGCTGCGCCTGGTCGGTTCGCTCAGCCTGGGCGGGCGCGAACGGATTCTCATCGTCGAAGTGGCCGACCAATGGATCGTCGTCGGCGCAGCGCCAGGACGAGTCAATGCGCTGGCGCTGATGCCGCGCCCATCCAACACCGACTCCGGCAGCGACTCCGGTGCCACGCTGGTGCAGGGCGCGAGCGGCGCCAATTTTGCCCAGTGGCTGAAACAGACTATAGACAAACGCAATGGCAAATGAACGACAGATGAAATTCGCGCAGCGCCTGATCGCGCTCTTGCTGGTGCTCGGGCTGCCGGCACTGGCGAGCGCCCAGGGCTTGCCGGCATTTACCAGCACGCCGGCGCCAGGCGGTGGCCAGAACTATTCGCTGCCGCTGCAAACGCTGCTCTTGATGACGTCGCTGTCGTTCCTGCCGGCAGCACTCTTGATGATGACCAGCTTCACCCGCATCATCATCGTGCTGTCGCTGCTGCGCCAGGCGATCGGCACCCAGTCGGCGCCGCCCAACCAGGTCATGGTCGGACTGGCGCTGTTCTTGACGCTGTTTGTCATGGGGCCAGTGTTCGACAAGATCTATACCGATGCGTATCTGCCTCTGCAGGAAAACAAGATCACGATGAGCCGCGCGCTGGATCAGGGCGTGGCGCCGCTGAAGGCGTTCATGCTGAAACAAACGCGCCAGGCCGATCTGGCGCTGTTCGCCAGGATGTCGCGCACGCCGGCGCTGCAGGGGCCTGAAGACGTGCCGCTGCGGATACTGATCCCGGCCTTCGTCACCAGTGAATTGAAGACCGCATTCCAGATCGGCTTTGCGATCTTCATTCCCTTCCTGATCATCGACATGGTGGTCGCCAGCATCCTGATGGCGATGGGGATGATGATGATGTCGCCGGCCGTGATTTCGCTGCCATTCAAGCTGATGCTGTTTGTCCTGGTCGACGGCTGGCAATTGCTGCTCGGCTCGCTGTCGCAAAGTTTTTACTGAGAATAACGATGACACCCGAAAGCGTCATGGCCATGGGCCGCAATGCAATGGAAGTAACACTGATGGTGGCCGCGCCGATGCTGCTGGTGGCCTTGATCATCGGCTTGATCGTCAGCATCTTCCAGGCTGCAACCCAGATCAATGAAGCGACACTGTCGTTCATTCCGAAACTGGTGGGCATCTTCGTCGCCTTGATCGTCGCCGGTCCGTGGATGCTGTCGGTCATGCTCGACTACATGCGCCAGATCTTCGGCAATATTCCGGCGATGGTCGGCTAGCGGCGATGCCAGCGCAGCATCAGCCATGATCACGCTCTCCAGTGTCGACATCAACACCTGGATCGCCGCCCTGTTGTGGCCACTGAGCCGCATCCTGGGCTTGATCGCGGCTGCGCCGCTATTCGGCAATCCCGGCGTGCCGGCCAGGGTAAAAGTCGGGCTCGGTCTGTTGCTGGCGATGGTCATCGGCCCCACCATTCCCGCTCTGCCGGCGGCCGACCCGATGTCGATGGCCGGCTTGCTGATCCTGATCCAGGAAATGCTGATCGGACTGGGCATCGGATTTTCGATCCGCATCGTGTTCGCCGCCGTCGAAATGGCTGGCGAGATCAGCAGCTTGACGATGGGCTTGGGCTTTGCCTCCTTTTTCGATCCGCAAACCAGGGGCCGCTCTTCCGCCATCAGCCAGTTCCTGGCGCTGCTGGCGACGCTGGCATTCCTGTCGGTGAACGGGCATCTGGTGCTGCTGTCGGCGCTGGCCGAGAGTTTCATCAGCCTGCCCATTTCAGCGTCGCCGATCAATGGCGGCGGGTTCTTGCAACTGGCCAACTGGGGCGGCCGGATTTTCAGCGCCGGACTGCAACTGTCGCTACCCATCGTCGCAGCCTTGCTGATCACCAACGTCGCCTTGGGCATATTGACGCGCGCGGCGCCCCAATTGAATTTGTTCGGCATCGGTTTCCCGATCACGCTCACGGTGGGCATGGCGATGATCGGAATGGTACTGCCATTCCTGTCGACACCGCTGCAAAATCTGTTTCTGGAAGGGATAGAGACTGGCCGCAGTTTGCCGCGCACCTGGGCCAGCAAGGCGCCGCCGCCAGTGCCGACGTTGGCGCCGCTGGCGCCGCCAAGAAATTGATCGGTCGAGCCCGCGCTCAACTCACCCGCTGATGAAATTGAACAGCGACAAGCCCGACATCGTCGTGAATGATTTTTGCGCCGCTTCCAGCGTCAGCTTTTGCTGCGCCATCGACGAAATCGCCTTGAGCAAATCGACATCCTGCAAGCCCGCCAGCGTAGTCGTGTATTGCAAATCCAGATCCGAACCGGCGCTGTCGAGATAATCGATTTCCTTCAGGCTGGCGCCAGCCGTGGAGCGTGCGGTCAGCACATTGTCGAAGTTGCTGACCAGATTTTTTTGCGCAGTGGCAAGGCCAGCGGTCAATGCAGCCTTGCTGCTGGCATCGTCGGCCGGCGCACGCAGCAAGCCGATCAGATTGGTCACCGTCGTGAAAATGGATTCACTCTGGCTCTTGTCGATCGTCAAGCTGTTGCCAGCGACCGGCGCGCCGCTGATCTCGAATTTCATCCCGTCCACCGTGATCGGCGTGCCGCTGGCATAGGCGATCGGCGTCGCATCCGGCACGAACAAGCCGGTTTTCTTGTCAGTCACCGTGTAATTGGCGGCATCGACAAAATCGATCTGATACGAGTGGCCGGTCAATTTTGACGCATCCGCAACCGACCCGGCTGAAATGGCGACTGATCCCGCGTTGCTCGAGGCCGACGCAGTCACGAAAGTGCCGTTGCCCGTCATACCGCTGTTGAACACGGCGCTGCCGGCGACGCTGACATCGATCTGGCGCCCGGACGCGACCTGCAACTGGCGCTGGCCTTCATCGCCATTGTAAGTGGCCCCGGTTGCTGTTTGCGAATAGGGTGCGCTGCCGGTCCTGAAACCGGCAAACAGATAGCCGCCGCTGCCGTCGGCGGTGTTGGCCAGCGCCAGCAAGTCGCTCAGGCGCCCTTCGAGTTCGGTCGCCATCTTGGAGCGGTCGGCATTGTTCAAGCTGCCATTGCCGGCGCCAGTCGCCAGCGTTTGCACATCCTGGATCAACGACGTGACGCTGCCCAGCGCCAGATCGACATGCGACAACGAGCTCTTGGCATTTTGTCGGTTGGTCGCGAATTGCGTATTCATCGATTGGGACTGCGCCACCACCAGCGCCCGCGCGCTGGCCACAGGATCATCGGACGGCGTCAAGACGCGCCGGTTGGTATTAATCTGCTGCATGGTCCGATCGAGCGACGATTGCAAGTTGCCCATCTGCGCAGTCGCCGTGTTATACATCATACTGGTGCTGATGCGCATGCTGTTATCCCCTTGTCACCGATACGGGCTTGCCGCATCAAAAAAAACATCGTCTCGAAAATCAGCGACCCAGCGTCAGCAAGACGTCGAACAGCGTGCTCGCAATCTGCATCGCCTTGCCGGCTGCCTGATAGGCTTGCTGGTATTGCAGCAAGTTCGCTGCTTCTTCATCCAGGTTGACGCCCGACACCGCCTGTTGCGACTTGGTAACTTGCTCCAGCAGCGATGCATTGGCGGCGGAACTGATCTGCACTTCGCGCGTTTTGTTGCCGACAAAACTCACTATCGCAGCATACGAGTCTTGCAGCGTTTCCTTGCCACCGATCACCGTATTGCTCTGCAAGCCAGCCAGCAACGCCGCATTGCGGCTGTCACCGACCGCACCGACATTCTTTTTAATCTCGAACGTGTCGCCGGTCGCGGGCGTGCCGCTGAGCGCCAGATTGATGCCACCGAAACTGATCTTGTCGCCCGCGCTGTACGGAACGGCGGTATCTGCCGCATATAGCGTTGCCTCGCCCGCGCTGTTGGTGACGGTGACGCTCTGCCCGGCAGGAAAACCGGAAAATTCTCCAGGCAAGGTAGGGTCGGCCCTGGCATACGTCAGCGTCAACGGCAGCGTGACCGACGATGTCAGATAGGCGCTGCCGACGCCAAGTTCACTGATCTTGGCGTTGCCGATATTGCCATTCGATGTCGCGCTCGCAATCAATGGCGCTGCCGCCGCGATCGTCGAACGATCGGCCAGGATCGCTTGCGTCACGCCGAAACCCGACGCGCCGTTCAGCGTCGGCTTGATCGTGTAACTGTCCCCGGCCTCGGTAGCCTTCGTGCCGGGAGTGATCGTGAATGTGACGCCATCGATGACCTGGGACTGGGAAGCTTGCCCATCGGGCGTGATTTTGGTGGCATTACCATCGGAGAGGCGGGTGACGACAAAATCGCTGCCGTCATACTGCATGCTGTAGTCGCTCTCTTTCAGCTGCGAAGGATCGGTGACGACCGCTGCCACGACCGGATTGCCGACATTGGCGCTGCCGGCGGTCACGTCACCCTTTGCCACCGTGAAAAAATCGCCGCCCGGGTTGCCGGACAGGTCGACCCCGAGCTTGTGCTGGGCATTGAAGGCGCTGGCCAGGCTGATCGCAACCCGCCCCAGCGAACTTTGTGTGCGCTCGAGCACGGTGGAGCGAAAATCGAGTAAACCGCCCACTTCGCCGCCAGTAAACGTGCTGTCGGGCAGCACCGTCACGTTACCGCTGGACGCGTAAGAAATCGTGCCCTTGATTTGATCGGCGGGCGATGAAGTCATGTTCAACTGAAATGATTGCTTGCCAACCACGAGCGGCTGGCCGCTGCCGATCGACACCGTCAGGCTGTTGTTGCTGCCGGCGACCACGGTCGTCTTGACAAACTTGCTCAGCTCGGTGACCAGCAGATCGCGCTGGTCGAGCAAATCGTTGGGCTGATTGTTGCCGTCAGAGCCGATGATGCCGATCGCGTCGTTGAGCTTGGCAATCTGGGTCGAATAGGCATTGATCGCATCCACGTCGGTCGCGATCTGCGCATTGACGCCGTTGCCGATGTCGCTCAAGCGAGCGCTCAAGCTGGTGAAGCGCGCAGCGAGCGATTCACCGCTCGACACCAGCGCCTGACGCGAAGCGGACAGCGCTGGATTGGCGGCCAGATCCTGCACCCCGCTGAAAAAATTCTGCAGCGACGGCGACAGGCCGGCGGTCGGATCGGCCAGCATGTTGTCGACTTGGCTGATCTGCGCGGTATAGGCAGTCAAGGAACTGCTCGTGCTTTGCGCCGAGCGCACCTGACTGGCGAGGAAGCTGTCGTAATAGCGCTTCACCTGCGCCACTTCGGTGCCGCTGCCGACGAAACCGTTGCCCAGACTCTGGGCTTGACCAGCTTGCTGGACCACCGATTGGCGGCTGTAGCCGGCCACGTTCGCATTGGCGATATTGTGCCCGGTTGTGGCCAAGCCTACCTGCGCCGCCAACAAGCCGCTCTTGCCGATACTGAGTAAATTTGCCATGGTGTGTGTGTTCTTTTATGCCTTGTCTACATGATTAACGACAGCATGATCCAGAACTTGAGCCCACCATGTCCAACCCAGGCCTAGCCATGGCATCGCCGGCATCAGCCGACCAGCGAATGCTTGATGATGCGGGTCAGCTTGGCAGCGTAATTCGGATCGGTCGCATAACCGGCGCGCTGCAAACCCTGCGCGAAACTGCTGGCATCGCCGGCGCTGGCCAGCACTTTTTCATAGCGCTTGTTACCGGTGATTAATTTCGCATAATCCTTGAAGCTGTCAGCGTAAGAATCGTAAGCCCGAAATTTTTCGACCCGGGTCTGCGCCACGCCATTCACATATTCGGTCGTCACTGCTTCGGCGACCTTGCCGGTCCAGTTGGCGCCAGCCTTGATGCCGAACAGATTGTGGCTGGTGGCACCATCGCGGCCCTTGATCTCGTGCTTGCCCCAGCCGCTCTCGAGCGCAGCCTGGCCGAGCATGAACTTGGCCGGAATGCCGGTCGTGCGGCTCGCCTCTTGCGCATGGACTTCCAGTTTTTCTTGAAACGCGCGCACATGCGGCGCTTGCGTGCGCGCTGGCGCCGCCGATGCACTGGCTACCGGCGCGGCCACGGCCACCGGCGCGGCAGGAGCATCGGAAGGAAACGGCTGCAATTGCGCCGCCTGCGTCAACTGGCGGATCAGCACGTCGGCCAGGCCGGTGCCGCGCTTGGCCAGATTCTGGCTGGTTTGCTGGTCCATCATCGTGGTGAACATCTTGCTTTGCTGGTTGTCCATCATGCCGTCTTGCGGCGTCGCGTCGCGCATGCTTTTCATCATCATGTTGATGAACATCGCTTCGAACTGGGTCGCCGCTGTTTTCAGCGCGGCCGGATCGTTCGCCTTCGCGGACTGGCGCAGTTCGCCGATGCCCTTGACATCGAAAGCAGCCGTGTTTGACAGGTCGTTCTGGCGGATCATCATCGCAACTCCTCCATTTCTAGATAATTTCAAGTTCGGCGCGCAGCGCACCGGCAGCCTTCATCGCCTGCAGGATCGCCAGCAAGTCTTGCGGCGACGCGCCGATCGCATTGAGCGCCTTGACCACATCGGCCAGCGCTGCCCCGCCCTTCACCAGCAAGACCTTGCCGGGATCCTTCTTGATCTCGATCTGTGCATTCTGGACTACCGCGGTCTGGCCACCGGACAAGGCGCCCGGCTGACTGACCTGGGTATCGGTGCTGACGCTGACCGACAAATTGCCGTGCGACACGGCGCAGGTATCGAGCGTTACGGCCTGATTCATCACCACCGAACCGGTGCGTGCATTCATGATGACCTTGGCCGCCATCTGGGCCGGTGTCACGTTCAGACTTTCCAGCGCGCCCAGGAATGCGACGCGCTGGTCGCTGCTGCCAGGAGTGCGGACCTGGATCACGCGCCCATCGAGCGCCGCCGCCGTATCGCTGCCGAAGCGCTCGTTGATCGCGGCCACCACCCGGCTTGCGGTCGAAAAATCGGTATGGTTCAATTCGAGCCGGATCAAGTTGTTTTCACCCAGCGCCGATGCCACGGCACGCTCGACGGTGGCGCCGGCCGAGATCCGGCCCACGCTCAAATGGTTGATCTGGATCGAGCTGCCGGCAGCCTGGGCGCCGACGCCACCAACCAGCACGTTGCCCTGCGCCATGCCATAGACTTGACCATCGACCCCTTTCAACGGCGTCATCAAGAGCGTGCCGCCGCGCAAACTCTTGGCATTGCCCATCGACGACACGGTGATGTCGAGCAATTGCCCCGGTTGCGCAAAGGCGGGCAAGGCGGTGGTGACGACGACGGCAGCGACGTTCTTCAATTGCAAGCTGGTACCTTGCGGCAAGTTCACTCCCATTTGCGTCAACATCGATACCACGCTTTGCACCGTAAACGGCGTTTGCGTGGTCTGGTCGCCGCTGCCGTCGAGACCGACGACCAGGCCGTAACCCATCAATTGGTTTTGCCGCACGCCAGCCACGCTGGCCAGATCCTTCAAGCGCTCGGCGTGAGCCAGCGGCGCCAGCATCAAGCAAACGCACAAAGCTAGCAGTGTGCAGCGGCTGGCAACAATGGCAGCGGTAGCCTGGTACAGGTTGGATGAAGTATTCAAAATGGCAACAGACTCTGGAAGAAGCGCGACGCCATCGCCGTCATTTCAGCCCGATCGATCTGGCTGTTGGTGCGGTATTCGACGCGTGCATCGGCGACCTGGGTCGACGACACCCGGTTGCCAGGCAAGATCGTGTCGGGACTGATCATGCCGGAAAAACGGATGAATTCGACGCCCTTGTTCATCGCAATTTGTTTTTCTCCAGAAACAATCAAATTGCCATTGGGTAGCACTTCGAGCACGCTGACGCCGATCGTGCCATTGAAGGTATTGCTGGCGCTCTGGTTATCGCCATCGGCAAACTTGTTGGCCGACGTGGCAGCAACGCTGCCACCGAGACGGTTTTGCAAAATACCGGGCGCAGCGAAGGCGACGCTGCCCGACTTGTTGCCGGAACTGGCGCCTGCCTTCACCGCATTCGTGGTTTCGGTGATCACGATGGTGATCATGTCGCCAACTTGGCGCGCGCGCCGGTCTTCGAAAAACGGCCGGTAAGTGCTGCTCTGGTAAATGGCGCCATTCGTGGCCAGCACCGGCGCCGCTACCGGTGCCCGGGTGGCGGGCGGTTGCAGCACGATCGAACTGGGCACGGTCGAACAAGCGCTCAGCGCCAGCGCCAGCACAACAATGAAATTCTTCATGACAAACTTCTTGCCATTTTGGTATCGGGTGGCATGCTGCATTACAGTTGCGTCAGTTTTTGCAACATTTGATCGGATGTCGTGATCGCCTTGCTGTTGATCTCGTAGGCGCGCTGGGTCTGGATCATGTTGACCATTTCCTCGACCACGCTGACGTTCGAGGTTTCGACATAGCCTTGCATCAAGACGCCGGCGCCGTTGGTGCCCGGCGTATTGCTTTGCGGATTGCCGGAGGCGCCGGTCTCCACGTACAGATTCTCGCCTTTCGATTCCAGCCCGGCCGGATTGACGAAAGTGGCCAGTTGCAGCGAACCGATCTGGGATGGTGCGGCGATCCCGGGCAGCGTCACCGATACCGTGCCGTCGCGCGCCACGGTCAGGCTGAGCGCATTGGTGGGCACCGTGATCGCCGGTTGCACGACGAAACCGCTGGCAGTGACGAGTTGGCCATTGTTATCGCTTTGAAAGGAACCGTCGCGGGTATACGCGGCGGTGCCGTCCGGCAGCAAGACCTGAAAATAGCCTGCGCCATTGACCATCACATCTTTCGAATTGCCGGTCGACAAAGGATTGCCCTGGGTATGGATGCGCTCGGTCGCCACGGTGCGCACGCCGCTGCCGAGCTGCAAACCCGATGGCAACTGGGTCTGCTGCGATGACTGGGCGCCTGGCTGGCGCACATTTTGATACAGCAAGTCCTCGAACACCGCGCGCGATTTCTTGAAGCCATTGGTGCTGACGTTGGCCAGGTTGTTGGCGATCACGTCCATCTGGGTCTGCTGCGCCTCCAGACCGGTTTTTGCAATCCACAGTGAACGTATCATTTTCTTCTCCGTTGACGGCGCAGCCTCGGGCTGCGCCAATACAAGCAATTATTTCCAGGCTGGCCGCGCCACGCTGGCCGCGCCACGCTGGCCGCGCTGACCTTGCCGACATTATGAGAGCATTGCCATCAATTCAAAGCCAGGATCTGGCTCGCTTTCGCAGCGTTGCTCTCGGCATTCTTGAGCAAACTCATTTGGGTTTCGAACTGGCGCGCCAGGCTGATCATCGTGACCATCGCCTCGACCGGGTTGACGTTGCTGCTCTCGAGCGCGCCCACACTGAGCTTGACCAAGGGATCGGCCTGGACCGCGCCGCCATCCTTCAAGCGAAACAAGCCATCATCGCCGCGCACCAAAGCCTGCTCGGGCGGATTGACCAGCTTGATGCGGCCGAGCACGTTGGCCGGACCCGGCTGGGGATCGGTCGACAGCGTGCCGACGGTGCCATCGCTGGCGATGCTCACCGTCACTTGCGGCGGCACGGCGATCGGACCGGTATCGCCGTTGACAATCTGGCCGCCAGCCGTTTGCAACAAGCCGTTGGGACCGACATTGAGGGCACCGCTGCGGGTGTAGGCTTCGCTGCCATCGTTGGACTGGACCGCAATCCAGCCCTTGCCGGCGAGTGCCACATCGAGTTCGCGCCCGGTGCGCTGTATCGGCCCGCTCATGAAGTTGGCGCCTACCGTCGAATCGACGACCAGAGTACGGGTCGGCAAGCCCTCGGCCACCACTGGCACCGCGCGAAAGGCATCGACCTGGGCGCGAAAACCGTTGGTGCTGGCGTTGGCCAGATTGTGCGAAGCCGTCGCTTGCTGCTCCAGCACGTGCTTGGCGCCGCTCAGCGCCGTGTAGATCAAACGGTCCATCTTTTTCTCCTGCCATGCAGCACGCCACTACAACGCGCCGGGCTTGTCGTTTAGCGCAGGTTGACCAGCGTTTGCAATACCGAGTCCTGGGTCTTGATGGTCTGGGCATTGGCTTGATAGACGCGCTGCGCGGTGATCATGTTGACCAGTTCGGCCGTCAGGTCGACATTCGAGCTTTCCACCGACGACGCTTGCAGCACCCCAAAGCGCCCGGAGCTCGGAGCACCCACCAGCGGCGCGCCAGAGACCGAGCTTTCGGCCCACGCGTTGTTGCCCAGCGGCGTCAAGCCATTCGGATCGGCGAAGTCGGCCAGCGCAATCTGGCCCAGATTGTGCGACTGGCCATTGCTGTACTGCGCCAGCAAAATCCCATCCTGGCCGGCGCCGAAACGCGTCAACTGGCCTGAGGTGTAACCATTCTGACTGGAAGCCTTTTCACTGTTGCTCGCCCCGTACTGGGTGGTGCCGGTGAAGTTGGTCGTGATCGTTTGCGACGCCGAGGCGCCATTGGGCGGCGAAATCGCCACCGAATAGGCCAGAGGGTCCGGAACAGTGGCAGTGA
>CANFGA010000008.1 GCA_947446335.1 Oxalobacteraceae bacterium
GGCAATTCGACCGCCCAGCGCTGCACGAAGGGCATCAAGAAATTGCCTTCGACTTGCTGGATCAGCACGCACAGGATGGTCACATACAGCGCCTGGGTCGGGCCAGCCATGAAAGCGAGCAAGACGGCCAGGATGCCCGAGGCGATCGGGCCAAAGAACGGAATGAAGGCCAGGATGCCGGCGATCACGCCCAGCGATAGCGCCAACGGCATCCCCAGCAAGGCCAATCCGATCGCCGTTGCCGAACCGACGAACAGCATCGAAATGCCTTGCCCGAGCAGCCAGCGCGACAAGGCATGACCGCTGGCGAGCAAGGCGGCATCGATCTGCGGGCGGTAACCGGTCGGTATCAGGAGCACCAGGCCGCGCCGGTACAAGCCGGGATCAGCCGCCAGGTAGACGCCGACCACGATCATCAAGCCGGCGCTGCCGAGCGCACCGACGGTCTGGGTGGCGACGTTGGCCATCTTGGCCCACGGCACATTGCCAGCCTTGGCGCCCTCCCACAATGTCAACGCGCTCACACCCAGCGGGTGGCTATTGGCCCATGCAGTCAGGGCATCCAACGCGGCCGGCAGGCGCTGCTGCAAGTTTGCCGCCTGTTCCAGCAAGCGGTCGCCGATCAGCCATGAGCCGATGACGATCGCGACCAAGGTCAGGATCACGACGATGCCAACGGCGAGGCGCGCCGGCACGCGCAGATAACGCTCCAGCGGCGCCGCACCGGCGCGCAGCGCAACAGCGATGATGATGGCGCCAAACAGCAACAGAAATACGTCCGACAAGCGCCACGCCAGCAGCACCAGAGCGGCGATCAGCACCACGAACAGCACGCGCCGCGCATAGCTGCTCGGCGCCGATATCGGATCGGCAACAGAAAAATCGGGGTCAGGCTTGTTCATTTTTTCTTTCATCTGGCACCAGTGTGGACGCAGCCATGTCATTGGCTGGTCCGGGATTTTTTCGGGGACATGACCGGACACCATCGACGCCGGGCCAGCAGCGGCCCCGCTGGAGTATAATCGAGGGCTAGATTTCACCTTGAAAGTACCGAAAATCATGGAAGCCGAACGCATCAATGCCCTGTCCGCCCTGCTCGCCGATCTGACGATCCGCGAAGCCGAACTTCGGAGGTATCTTTGACTTCGATACCAAGTCAGAGAAGCTAGAACAAGTCAACGAAGAACTGGAAGACCCGACCGTCTGGAACGATCCCAAGCGCGCCCAGGACCTCGGCAAGGAAAAAAAAGCGCTGGAAAACATCGTTTTCACGCTCAAACGCGCCGATGCCGACCTGCACGATACGCAAGATCTGTTTTCGATGGCGCGCGAAGAACAGGATGACGAGACGCTGGAGTCGGTCATCCTTGATGCCGATGGCATCAAAAAAGTCATCGAAGAGATGGAATTTCGCCGGATGTTCAATAATCCGATGGACCCGAACAATTGCTTCATCGACATCCAGGCCGGCGCCGGCGGCACCGAGGCCCAGGACTGGGCGTCGATGATCTTGCGCCAGTATCTGCGCTATTGCGAACGCAAGGGCTTCAAGGTCGAGATCATGGAACAGTCTGACGGCGAGATCGCCGGCATCAAGACTGCCACGCTCAAGGTCGAAGGCGACCATGCCTATGGCTTCTTGCGCACCGAAACTGGCGTGCACCGTTTGGTGCGCAAATCGCCGTTCGACTCGGCCAACGGCCGTCACACGTCGTTTTGCAGCCTGTTCGTCTATCCGGAAGTCGATGACTCGATCCAGATCGATGTCAATCCGGCCGATCTGCGCGTCGATACCTATCGCGCGTCCGGCGCCGGTGGCCAGCACATCAACAAGACCGATTCCGCCGTGCGTTTGACCCATGCGCCGACCGGCATCGTGGTCCAGTGCCAGAACGACCGCAGCCAGCACCGCAACCGCGCCGAAGCGATGGAAATGCTCAAAGCGCGCCTGTACGAGCATGAAATGCGCAAGCGCATGAGCGAACAGCAAAAGCTGGAAGACTCGAAGACCGACGTCGGCTGGGGTCACCAGATCCGTTCCTACGTGCTCGATCAGTCGCGCATCAAGGATTTGCGCACCGGCTTCGAGACCGGCAACACCAAGGGCGTGCTCGATGGCGATATCGATGAATTCATTTCAGCATCGCTGAAGCAAGGCGTATAAACATGTTCCAACCGATGAGCAATACGCTCGACAACGCGACAAGCAGCCTGGCGCGTGCCTTCATCTTCGACATGGATGGCACCATCGTCGACAACATGGCGTTCCACACGCGCTCCTGGTTGACGTTCTTCCAGCAGCGCGGCCATGAACTCGACGCCGATGCATTCTTCCTCAGCACCGCAGGACGCCAGGGCCACGAAATCATCCGCAGCTACCTCGGCAGCCATCTGAGCGACGCCCAGACGCGCGAACTGAGCCTGGAAAAAGATGCCTTGTACCGCGAACTGTATGCACCGCATCTGGCCACCGTGGATGGCTTCGACGCCTTCATCAAGGCAGCCAAGGAAGACGGGATCGCGCTCGCGGTCGGCACTGCGGCGCCCACCCCGAACGTCGTGTTCACGCTCGATGGCCTGGACTTGCGGCGCCATTTTTCGGCCGTCGTCGGCGCCGCCGACGTACAGCACGGCAAGCCGCATCCGGACGTGTTCCTGGAAGCGGCGCGCCGCATCGATGTTGCACCCGAGCATTGCATCGTGTTCGAAGATGCGCCGCTCGGCGTCGAAGCGGCGCGCCGCGCCGGCATGCGCGCGGTGGTGCTGACGACGACGCTGCCGGCCTCGGCCTTTGCCGAGTTCGACAACGTGATCTGCATCGTCGACAACTTCAACGATCTGCGCTGCGCCGCGCTGTTTTCGGCGCCCACGCGCCCAGCCAACAACCTCTGATAGATCGACCATGACTACCGACATTCAAGAACAAGCCCCGGACGAAAACAAGATCATCCTGGAGCGCCGCGCCAAACTCGCCCTGCTGCGCGAACAGGGCATCGCCTTCCCGAACGACTTCCGCCCACAGCACAAGGCGGCTGACCTGCACCTGGCACATGGCACGAAGACGCGCGAAGAACTCGAAGAACTGAACATCGAAGTGGTGCTGGCCGGGCGCATGATGCTCAAGCGCGAAGCCGGCAAGAAGGCGGCGTTTGCGACCTTGCAAGATGCGTCGGGCGCACGCGCCGACGGCCGCATCCAGATCTATGTCACCCTGGACAAGACCGGCGTGGCGGCGATGGAAGCGCTGCATCACTACGACCTGGGCGACATCCTGGGCGTGACCGGCACGCTGTTCAAGACCAAGACCGATGAATTGACGATCAAGGCCACCGGATTGCGCCTGATCACGAAGTCGCTGCGCCCGCTGCCCGACAAGTTCCACGGCCTGGCCGACCAGGAAACCAAGTACCGCCAGCGCTATGTCGACTTGATCATGAGCGAGGAAACGCGCCGCACGTTCAAGGCCAGGACCGCCGCCTTGTCGTCGATCCGCCGCTTCATGGAAAAGAACGAGTTCATGGAAGTGGAAACGCCGATGCTGCACGCCATTCCCGGCGGCGCCACGGCCAAGCCCTTCATCACGCACCACAATGCGCTCGACATGCAGATGTTCTTGCGCATCGCGCCTGAACTGTATCTGAAGCGCTTGATCGTCGGCGGTTTCGACCGGGTGTTCGAAGTGAACCGCAGTTTTCGCAATGAAGGCGTCTCGCAGCGCCACAATCCTGAATTCACGATGATGGAATTCTATGCCGCGTATGTCGATTATCAGTGGCTGATGGATTTCACGGAAGCGGTGATCCGCCAGGCAGTGATCGACGCGCACGGCACCGCCAAATTGACTTACGGTGGACGCGAACTCGACTTGAGCGTGCCGTTTCACCGTTTGACGATCGTGGCCGCGATCAACAAGTTTGCGCCACACTACACCAATGCGCAATTGCATGACATCGAGTTCCTGAAAACCGAGTTGCAGACCTTCGGCGTCAAGCCATTCCCCGGCGCCGGCGTGGGCGCGCTGCAACTGGCGTTGTTCGAGGAAACGGCTGAAGCGCAATTGTGGGAGCCGACGTACATCATCGACTATCCGGTCGAAGTGTCGCCGCTGGCACGCGCGTCCGATACCGAACCGGGCATCACCGAACGGTTCGAACTGTTCATGGTCGGGCGCGAAATCGCCAACGGTTTTTCGGAATTGAACGATGCCGAAGACCAGTCGGCGCGCTTCCTGGCGCAAGTGGCCAACAAGGATGCCGGCGACGAAGAAGCGATGTATTACGACGCCGACTACATCCGCGCGCTCGAATACGGGATGCCACCGGCTGGTGGCTGCGGCATCGGGATCGATCGATTGATGATGATCATCACCGATTCGCCCAACATCCGCGACGTGATCCTGTTCCCGCATCTGCGCCGGGAAGAGTAACCCTCCTCCCTCATCCCCGGCCCTTCTCCCGCGCGGCGGGAGAAGGGAGAATTACTTGATGACCCGGTAGCAAGGCACATACGCCTTGCCCGCCAGCTTCATCCGGTGCTGCGCAACGAATGAAGACAGCAACTCATCCATCGGTCCCATGATCTCGGGGTCGCCGTGGATTTCGAAGTGGCCGTGCTGCTCGATCGCCCGTATCCCCTCATCCTTGACATTGCCCGACACCACGCCCGAAAATGCGCGCCGCAAATTCGCGGCCAGCAAATGTGTTTCCTGATTCTTGTGCAACGACAGGTTGCGCATGTTTTCATGGGTCGGCATGAAAGGTTGCTGGAATTCATGGTTGATCTTCAGCATCCAGTTGAAATAATAAGCATCGCTGCGCGCCTTGCGAAATTCGCGCACTTGCTTGATGCCAGCCTGCATTTCACGCGCCACCAACTCAGGATCGTCGATGATGATCTTGTAGCGCTGCAACGCCTCCGGGCCCAGCGTATCGCTCAGAAACTGGTTGATCTGGACAAAATATTCACGCGAGGTTTCCGGTCCGGTGAAGATCAACGGGAATGGAATTTCGGCATTGTCCGGATGCAACAAGATGCCCAGGATATACAAAATTTCCTCGGCCGTGCCCGCGCCACCTGGAAACACCACAATGCCGTGACCGGCGCGCACGAACGCTTCCAGCCTTTTTTCGATGTCGGGCATGATCACCAGGTCGTTCACGATCGGGTTTGGCGATTCGGCGGCGATGATGCCGGGCTCGGTGATGCCCAGATAGCGCCCGGTCTGCAATCGCTGCTTCGCATGGCCGATCGTGGCGCCCTTCATCGGGCCCTTCATCGCGCCAGGGCCGCAGCCGGTGCAGATATCGAGGCTGCGCAAGCCCAATTGGTAACCGACTTCCTTCGAATAATTGTATTCGGCGCGGTTGATCGAATGGCCGCCCCAGCACACCACCAGGTTCGGGCTGATTTGCGTGTGCAGCAAGTTCGCATTGCGCAAGATGTGGAACACGGCGTCGGTCACGCCTTCGGTCGTGTTCAAATCGAATTTCGGGTTGCCGGTCACTTCATCGCTGACAAAAATGATGTCGCGCAGCACCGCAAACAAATGTTCGTGGATGCCCTTGATCATCTTGCCATCGACAAAAGCGATCGCCGGCGCGCCCTTGATGTCGAGCTTGATGCCGCGCTCGCGCTGGATGATGCTGATCTCGAAAGAGGCGTAGCGCTCCAGCAATTCCTTGCCATCATCGACGATGCTGCCGCAATTGAGCACGGCCAGCGCGCATTTGCGAAAGGTTTTGTACAAACCGCCCTGACTGGTGTCGAGCAGCTTGTTCACTTCGGCTTTGGACAACACATCGAGGCGGCCCTCGGGTGACACCAGAATGTCGATAACGTCATGTTCCATGATACAAAAATCCTTTAAAAATTCGGCGTTCCAGACAAGATTGCCCGGTCAATATACGACAACTGGGCCCTTTTGTGGCTGAAAATTACTGGAAATAAAGAGCTGTTTCCCCCATGGCACACTCGACTTATCCGAGCTTGACGTGGACAGAAGCACATCATTTTTTTAGCAGTGCTGTTTTCTGGCTTAAAATGATTTCCTGTTAGGAACTTGTCAGCACCAGTTGCGCCTGAACCGGGCACCGTTGCGGCTGAAATTTTTCATCTTGTTATCCACATATAAAGCTTCCCAGGAGAACCCCGCATGAGTGGTGCAACAACGCGCAACGGCGAAGCCGATATCCCCGCATTCAGACAAGTGATGGGCCATCCCGGTCCGCTGTGGATGCTGTTCATGGCCGAGTTCTGGGAGCGCTTCGCGTTCTACGGCATACGCTGGGCGCTGGTGCTGTACATCGTGGCCCAGTTCCATGGCGGCGATGCGGGTGGCCAGGGCGCCGCCAACCTCACTTACGGCTCGTTCCTGGCGCTGGTCTACGCCGGCGCACTGTTCGGCGGCTACATCGCCGACCGCGTCCTCGGCTACCAGCGCTCGATCCTGATCGGCGCCGTGTTCATGGCCAGCGGCCTGTTCGCGATGGCGATCCCGGACCCGGACGTGTTCAAGTTTGGTCTGGCCACGATCATCGTCGGCAATGGCTTGTTCAAGCCGAACATTTCGACCATGGTCGGCAAACTGTATGGCTTGTCCGATCCGCGGCGCGACAGCGGCTTCACCATTTTCTACATGGGCATCAATATCGGCGCCCTGATCGCACCGGTGCTGACCCAGTTGCTGGCACAGAAGGTGTTCGGCAGCGATGCCATGCCCGACTACAAGATCGTCTTCATCACCGCCGGCATCGGCATGCTGATCAGCCTGTTCTGGTTTGCGGTCGGACGGCGCACCCTGAAGGGCATAGGCGCACCGGCGCCTGAGGCGATGAGCTACTGGCGCATCGCTCAAGTCACGCTGGGCGCGCTGCTGACGATTCCGGTCGCCTACTTCCTGCTCGCGGTCGGGGCCCAGCGTTTGCAAGTGGTGCTGACGGTGTTGTTCATCGGCCTGGCCGTCATGCTGATGATCGAAGGCGTCAAGGGCGGCAAGGTGACGCGCGACAAGGTGATCGCGATGCTGATCATCTTTTCGTTCAACATCTTGTTCTGGATGTTCTTCGAACAGGCCGGCAGTTCGTTCACCTTCCTGGCCAACGACATCGTCAACCGCGATCTGGGCGGCTTCATCTTCCCGACCGCCTGGTTCCAGAGCGTCAATTCGGTCGCCATCATCGCCTTGGCGCCGCTGCTGGCCTTGCTCTGGATCGTCATGGCCAAGCGCAACATCAACCCGTCGATACCGCGCAAATTCGGCCTGGGCTTGATCGGCAACGCGCTCGCCTTTGGCCTGTTGATCTACGCCCTGTCGAACCTGGTTGGATTAGATAACAAGATTCCGTTCTGGACCTTGTTCATGGTCTACGTGATCCAGTCGGTGGGCGAACTGTGTCTGTCACCGATCGGCTTGTCGATGGTCACCAAGCTGGCGCCCACGCGTCTGGTGGGTCTGGGCATGGGCGGCTGGTTCCTCTCGACCGGGATCGGCAACAATCTCTCGGGCATCTTCGCCAGCCACGTCAGCGGCGAGAGCGGCTTGTCGGTCGCTTCGGCGCTGTCAGGCTACACCTTCGGCTTCTGGTCGCTGCTGGGCGCCGGCGTGTTGCTGTTTTTGATCGCGCCGCTGATCAACAAGCTGATGCACGGGGTCAAATAGAAGTTGAAGGCGCCGGCCCGACCGGCGCTCTTTTCAGCGCGCGATCTGGTTTTCAGCGATGATCCAGCCGGCCGCCTTTTCCGCAATCATCAGGGTCGGGCTGTTGGTGTTGCCGCTGGTAATGGCGGGCATCACGCTGGCGTCGACCACGCGCAAGCCAGCCACGCCGCGAACCCGCAAATGGCTATCCAATACCGCCATCGCATCGTCAAAACGCCCCATCTTCACCGTGCCCACCGGGTGGAAGATGGTGCTGGCGATGTCGCCGGCGACCTTGGCCAGATCGAAGTCGCTCTGGAACTGGACGCCGGGCTTGACTTCTTCGGGCTGATATCTGGCCAGCGCGCCCTGCGCCAGGATGTTGCGGGTCACGCGCAGCGAATCGACGGCGACCTGGCGATCTTCGGGCGTGCTCAAATAGTTCGGTGCGATCAGCGGCGGTACCTTGAAATCGCTGCTCTGGATCTGCACCGAACCGCGGCTGGTCGGGTTCAGATTGCAGACGCTGGCGGTCAACGCATTGTAGCTGTGCAATGGTTCGCCAAACGCCTCCAGGCTCAACGGCTGTATATGGTATTCGAGGTTCGCGTGCGGCTGCGACGGATCGCTGCGGGTGAACGCCCCCAACTGCGACGGCGCCATGCTCATCGGACCGGTGCGCTTGAATGCATATTCGAGGCCGATCTTGGCCTTGCCCCACAAGCTGTTGGCCATCGTGTTCAGCGTCTTCACATGCTGCACCTTGAAGACCGTGCGAATTTGCAGATGGTCTTGCAAATTGGCGCCCACCCCTGGCGCGTCGAGCACCACGTCGATCCCGTGGCGCTGCAGCAATGCGGCCGGGCCGATGCCCGACAATTGCAAGATCTGCGGCGAGCCGATGCTGCCGGCGCACAGGATCACTTCGCAACTGGCCAAGGCATCGACCTTCACGCCATCGCGGTCCACTGTGGCGCCGCGGCAAAGCAACTGGCCGTCTGGCGCGCGCTCGAACTTGAGCGTGCTGACCTGCGACTTGACCCAGCAACTGAAATTGGGACGCGCATCGCACAAAGGGCGCAAGAAAGCCTTGGCCGTATTCCAGCGCCAGCCGCTCTTCTGGTTCACTTCAAAATAGGCCACACCTTCATTGTCGCCACGATTGAAGTCGTCGGTGGCCGGGATACCCGCTTGCTGCGCCGCCTGCGCAAAGGCATCGAGAATTTCCCAATTGAGGCGCTGCTTTTCCACCCGCCATTCGCCTTTGCTACCATGCAGGCTGGCAAAATCGGCCTTGTTTGAATGGCTGGCATCGTCATGGTCGAGTTTGTAGTGCGACTCATGGCGCTTGAAATCAGGCAAGCAATTGTCCCAGCGCCAGGCATCGTCACCGGTAGAACTGGCCCAGCCGTCATAGTCGCGGCGCTGGCCGCGCATGTAAATCATGCCGTTGATGCTCGAGCATCCGCCCAGCGTCTTGCCGCGCGGATAGCGCAGCGTGCGCCCGTTCAAGCCAGCCTCTGACTGCGTGTTGTAGAGCCAGTCGGTGCGTGGGTTGCCGATGCAATACAGGTAGCCGACCGGGATATGGATCCAATGATAATCGTCCTTGCGCCCGGCTTCGATCAGGAGCACCCGTACCTTCGGGTCCGCACTGAGCCGGTTCGCCAGCAGGCAACCGGCGGTGCCGGCGCCCACGATCACGTAGTCGAACTGCTCGGCCTGCGCGCTATTCATGCCGGCAACCGGCTTCATTTGGCGGTGGGCATCACGAATTCGGCACCGCCTTCGATGCTCTCGGACCAGCGTTGCATGATGCTCTTTTGCTTGGTATAGAAACGCACCCCTTCCTCGCCATAGGCATGGGTATCGCCGAACAACGATTTTTTCCAGCCACCGAAACCGTGCCACGCCATCGGCACTGGAATGGGCACATTGATGCCGACCATGCCGACCTGGATGCGGCGACCGAATTCGCGCGCCACGTTGCCGTCGCGCGTGAAGCAGCTCACGCCATTGCCGAACTCGTGGGCATTGATCAGTTTCACGCCTTCGGCGAAATCGTTGACCCGCACGCAAGCCAAGACCGGCCCGAAGATTTCTTCCTTGTAGATGCGCATGTCGGCAGTGACATGGTCGAACAGCGTGCCGCCGAGCCAGAAGCCGCCTTCATGGCCATCGACTTGCTGCGAGCGGCCATCGACCAGCAACTCGGCCCCTTCTGCGATGCCGGACTCGATGCAGCCGACGATGCGCGCCACGGCGCCTTGGGTCACGATCGGTCCCATCTCGGCATCGGCTTCCATCCCATTCTTGATCTTCAATGCACGGGTGCGTTCGACCAGCAGCGGGATGATCTTGTCGGCGACATCGCCGACCAGAACCGCGACGCTGATCGCCATGCAGCGCTCGCCAGCGGAGCCATAGGCGGCGCCGATCAAGGCATCGACTGCCTTGCCGATGTCGGCGTCGGGCATCACCAGCATGTGGTTCTTGGCACCACCCAGCGCTTGCACGCGCTTGCCGTGGCGCGCGCCCGTTTCATAGATATGGTTCGCGATCGGCGTACTGCCCACGAACGAGACCGCTTTCACATCGGGATGATCGAGCAAGGCATCGACCGCTTCCTTGTCGCCTTGCACCACATTGAAGACGCCGTTCGGAAAACCGGCTTGCTGCATCAAGTCGGCGATCAGCAGCGACACGCTCGGGTCGAGCGGGCTCGGTTTCAGCACGAACGTATTGCCGGCGGCGATAGCCAGCGGAAACATCCACATCGGCACCATCACTGGAAAATTGAATGGCGTGATCCCCGCCACGACGCCCAGCGGCTGGCGCAAGGTCCAGTTATCCATCCCGGTCGAGACTTGATCGGTATGGTCGCCCTTGAGCAATTGCGGAATGCCGCAAGCGAATTCGACGATGTCGATGCCGCGCTCGACTTCGCCCTGCGCATCGCTGAAGACCTTGCCATGCTCGAGCGTGATGGCGCGCGCCAGCGCATCCTTGTTAACATTGAGCAAATTGAGAAACTTGAACATCATCCGCGAGCGCCGGATCGGCGGCGTGTCGGCCCAGGCAGGAAAGGCGGCCTGCGCCGCCGCCACGGCTGCCGCCACATCGGTCACGCTGGCCAGCGCAACCTTGCCGCTGACCTGGCCGGTAGCCGGATTGAACACGTCCTGCGAACGCGTCGTGTCGCCTTGAGTGACGACGCCGTTGATCACGTGGCCGATTGATATGGCCGATGCTGTATTTTCCGTATTTGCGAAACTCATCTCTTGTCCTTTTTGATTGTCTGTAAAATTTACTGTTATTCTTCTATCGATCCACTCTACATCCGCCACGCTTAAAAATCCAAGCAGAAATACTTTGCTTAGATATGAGTAAAATTTATATCAAAATGTAAATATTCATGGATATTCAGGCATTCAAAGTCTTTGTCGCCATTGCGCGCACCGGCAGCCAGACCCGCGCCGCCGAACAGCTGCACCTGACGCAACCGGCGGTGGGGCTGCAGATCAAGAGCTTGCAACAGGAAACCGGGCTGGAATTGTTCACGCGCACGCCGCGCGGGATGCGCCTGACGTCGAATGGCGCGATCTTGTTGCAACTGGCAGAAAAAGTGCTCGATGCGCAACAGGAGTTCAAGAGCGCCGCCGCCCGCATGAACAGCGAGGTGCGCGGTGCCCTGGCGATCGGCACCATTCTCGATCCCGAATTCACCCGGCTCGGCGGATTCCTGAAAACGCTGCTGGAATTGGGCCATCGGATTGACATCAAGCTGTCGCACGGGATGAGCGGTGATGTCGCCGCCCGCATCCGCGCAGGCGAACTCGATGTCGGCTTCTATCTCGATGCGCCAGCAGATGAAAACAGCCAGCCGGACCAGCGCTCGCACGACGGGCTGGAAATGAGGACCTTGACCAGTTTTACCTATCGGGTGGTGGCGCCGGTCGGCTGGGAGCCGCAAGTGCTGGGGCGCGACTGGAAGGCGCTGGCCTTGTTGCCCTGGATCGGCACGCCGCCAGCGTCGATCCATCACCGCTTGCTGGCGCGCGTGTTCGGGTCCGGCGCCCTGCCGACCTGGGTGGCGATGGTCGATCAGGAAGCGTCGATGCTGGACCTGGTCAAATCGGGCGCCGGCCTGAGCCTGGTGCGCGAACAGATCGCGCTGCGCGAGGCGCAGGCGCATGGCCTGGTCATCGCCGACCGGGTCAGCCTGGATTGCGTGCTCAGCTTTGTCTGCCTCGCTGCGCGCAGTACCGACCCGGTGATCGCCACCGCACTGGCGGCGATCGATGCGGTGTGGCGGCGGCGCTGAAGCTGCGCTGCCGAGCTTTCATCTTTTGCTTCAGAGTTCAGCTCTGCGGATTCAAGCCGTCGATTCAAGCCTTTGATTCAAGCCTTCGACTCAAGCCTTAGCTTCAAGTCTTCTTTTCGCGCGCGAACCAGTACAGCAAAAAGGCGATCAGCGCATACGGCAGCAGCGTCAACGCATCCGAGTTCACGCCCTGATAGAAAGGGTTGCTGTGCTCGGCCCAGTTGCTCATCGCCGCATCAAAATTGGTCAAGATGCCAGCCGTGATCGCGATGATGATGCCGGCCAAGGCCCCACCGGCGATATAACCTGACGCCATCAGCACGCCCGAACTGCGATCGCCTGCCGCCTGCTTTTGCTGTGCATTCAAACCGGCATTGTGCTTGAGCTTGCCATTGCGCCGGTCGGCCAGCCACCTGATGACGCCACCGACAAAG
Organism: Oxalobacteraceae bacterium; assembly: GCA_947446335.1. Lineage (GTDB taxonomy): Bacteria > Pseudomonadota > Gammaproteobacteria > Burkholderiales > Burkholderiaceae_D > Janthinobacterium. The sequence continues at coordinate 12,395 of CANFGA010000008.1, forward strand.
ATCGGCGCGGTCGACGACAGCGGCAGATAGACGCCGACTGAAAACGCCAGCGAGGCGATGCCGGCCATCTCCAGCACCAGCGAAATCATCACGCCAAACAGCACCAGCGACCATGGCAATTGCCGGTCCAGTATGCCCTTGATGATGTACGACATCAGGACCGCTTTCGGCGCGTCGTATTTCTTGACTTCGGAGCCATCCGGGCGCGTGCTGTAGGCGCCGTTGATGCCGGGATCGACCAGGTAGGCGAGGTGGCCATTTTCAGACACCAGGTATTTTCCAGCCGGGCCGCCGAGCATGTCGCTCTTGTGCCAGACCTGGTAAGTGTTGCCATCGTCGTTCGCTTGCGGGCCCTGCAAACGCGCCGTCGTCGTCAAGCTCGCCAGCGTGGCCGGATCGAGCTTGACACCTGGCGCCACCTGCGCTGCCGGCACATAGACGGTGCTGGCATCGTTGAGTTTGAGCAAAATCGGCCCCAGCACCAGCGCCGACGACAAGGCACCGGCCAGGATCGCATATTGCTGCAGACGCGGCGTGGCGCCCACCAGATAGCCGGTCTTCAAATCCTGCGATGTGGTGCCGGCATTGCTGGCCGCGATGCACACGATGGCGCCCACCGACAGCGCCGTCACGTAATACTGGCCGCCGGTCCAGCCCATCAGCAAGAAGATCAGGCAAGTGAACAACAGCGTCGCCACCGTCATGCCCGAGATCGGATTCGACGACGAGCCGATCTGCCCGGTCAGGCGCGACGAGACGGTCGCGAACAAAAAGCCGAACACCAGGATCAACAGCGCACCCAGCAAATTCATGTGCAGCGGCGTGGCGAACGTGATCGCCGCGATGATCGCCAGGCAGCCGACGACGACCCATTTCAACCCGATCTCGCGCTCGGTGCGAGGAACAGCATCGCGCTCGGTGCGGGGGATCGCCTCGCCTTGCCCGCTTGATTGACCTTTGCTTTTCGCCATCGCGGCCAGGCCGGCGCGCAAACTGGTCCAGATCATCGGCAGCGAGCGCACCAGGCTGATCAAGCCGCCGGCGGCGACGGCGCCGGCGCCGATGTAGAGCACATAGGCGCTGCGGATATCATTGGCGCTCATGGCGCCGATCAGCTTGGTGCCGGGCGCGATCACGGTGGTCAACGGGTCGCCGAAGAACTTGATCATTGGAATGAGGAGCAGATACGACAACACGCCGCCGGCCGCCATCGTCGAGGCCACCTTGGGGCCGATGATGTAACCGACGCCCAGCAATTCGGGCGACACTTCGACCCCGATCGAACCGGCCTTCAACGGCGCACCGAATTCCACGCCCGGCGCTTCCTTCCAGCCCTTGAACGAGACATTGAGCACCTTGTACAACAGGCCGATGCCAAAGCCGGCAAAGATGATGGCGGCGCGCTTTTTTGCGTCTTGCGCCGCAGCCGAGTCTTCTTGCAAACTTTCGCCGGCCGCCAGGCGCGAACTGCCCGTTGCAGCCGCCTTCAGCACTTCGGCGCAGGCGGTGCCTTCCGGGAACTTCAATTCGCGGTGCTGGTCGACGATCATCGTGCGCCGCATCGGAATCATCATCAAGATGCCGAGCAAGCCGCCCAAGACGCCGACTAACATCACGCGCGATATTTCCAGGTCGAAGCCCAGGATCAGGATCGCCGGCATCGTCACCCCGAGGCCGAAGGCGATCGATTCGCCGGCCGAACCGGCCGTTTGCGCGATGCTGTTCTCCAGGATCGTGGCATCGCTGGCGCCCATCTTCCTGGCCAGGCCGAACAGCGTGATCGCGATCACCGCAACAGGAATCGAGGCGCTGACCGTCAAGCCGACCTTCAGCACCAGGTACAGCGACGAGGCGCCGAACACCATGCCCAGGATCACGCCCATGCACATCGCGCGCAGCGTCATTTCGGGTAGTTGGGCCTCGGCCGGAATGTAAGGCTGAACAGCAGACTGCACTGAAGATGGCGCTGACGGCAAGTTGGCATTGTTGGACATCGCGCGTTCCTGGGAGGGTTGAACAAGTCAGGTGAAGCTCTTGGTCGGGTCGATCAAGCGGATTCATCGATTCAAACTTGACTATCGCACAACCCTGATCCGACCGGGAGCTTTTTTGCAGATGCCAATGCGCAAGGAAATGGATTCGGCCAACATTGTCGAGCGGGTCCGCGATCGGATCAGCCGACATCAGCATCGACGCAATTACGCTAAAATGCTCCGCGCGCCAGCGTCTGCAATGCAGCAACCGGTCAGAGGCTTTTTTTGCAAGCCAAGGCCAGCGCATCCGTTCATCGCACCATCTGCCCGATTTTCCGGCAGCCCTGAGCCCAAGGACTTGCTTGAAATCACTCATTTACCGGCTCGCCATCGGCTTGACCGGACTGGTTTTCTTCCGGGCGCTGGACATGCTTAGTGGCAACGAACTGGCCAAGAGCGGCGTGCTGATGACCGCTTCCATGCTTGGACTGGCCGGCATCTTGATCATCAAGCGTCCTCGCAGGACGTGGATCTCGCGGATCTCGCTCGCCATTTACCTGCTGTTCTTCGTCGATGCCGCGATCAAGGGTTTCTTGCGCGATTACTTCGGCATGCGCCCCAATCCTGCGCTGGTACTGCAAGCTGCGCTCAATACCAGCGGTGGTGAAACACAGGAATTTTTTCTGCATAACTGGCAGGCAATGGGCCAGGCGCTGCTGGTTTTTTTCATCGTGTCTTGCTGCGCCATTGCCGCAGAGCGCCGTCTGTCCAAGGCCCAGCGCAGCACTCCCATCCTGCCCACGGGCCGCAGTGCCCACATCACCGTCGCAGTGATGTCGACTCTGTTCATCGCGCTACATTTCAATCCAACGATGACCAAGGAAAATCCGGTATTGATGTGGCCGATACGCTACCTCGACTACCAGGAGCAACTCGCTGCCGCCGCCGCGCTGCAAAAAAACCAGGCGACGCAAATGACCGAGCGCCACAATTGGCAAGTGAAGTACGACGGAGCGCCCGACAACACGGTGGTCTGGGTGATCGGCGAGAGCACCAATCGCGCCAACTTGTCGCTGTATGGCTATGCCCGCGCGACGACACCAGCGCTGGACGCGATGCGCAGCGACTTGCTCGTCTTCAAGGACGTACTCTCGTCCGAGGCGGCGACGATGAATTCGCTGATGAACATGCTCACGCCGGCCAACCTCGACCAGCCGCACGTGTGGAGCGAACAGCCCAATATCGTGATGCTGGCGCAAGAAGCCGGTTACAAGACCTTCTGGATCTCGAATCACAGCCCCAACGATGGCTGGCTGGGTCTGGTAGCGAATCAAGCTGGCAACAGCACCTTCATCAACAAGGGCGTGGGCCGGGGAGAAAACAATATCGATGGCAATTTGTTGCCCCATGTGGGCGCAGCGCTGGCCGACCGCGCGCCGAAAAAATTGATCATCGTGCATTTGCTGGGCGCCCATCCAAGCTACAACATGCGCTATCCGACACTTTTTTCCCAATTCAACGCGGTCGATGACGCGGTGTCGGCCTCGATGAAACAGGCTGGCCGCTCGATCTGGATCAGGCACAAGCGCAACCAATATGACAATGCGATTCTGTACGGCGACCATGTGCTGGCAAGCTTGATCGAGATGACCAGGAAAGCCAGCGTCGGCCGCCCTGCCGCATTGCTGTTCAGCGCCGATCACGGCCAGGAAGTCGGTCATACCCGCAATCACGCCGGGCATTCGTCCGCCGACAACTCCGGCTACGAGATTCCGATGCTGATCTGGGATAGCGCGCCAAAGCAGAGCGAGGCCCAGAAGTCTGCGCTGGAAAATCGCCCCTACCAAACCGACCATCTGGACCATACCCTGCTGGGCTTGCTCGATATCAGCACCAAGTATTACGCGGCGACGCGCGACGTGCTCAGCAGCCAGTTTCTTCCCAGCGCACGCAAGATCAATGGCTTGCACTACCTGCCCGAAGTCGGCCCGGCACCCGGCGCCGTGCAGGCAATTACGCCAAAAATGATTTATTAATCGTAAATAGTTACCCTCGACAAATACATTTTTTGCGGCTAGACTGACGAGATTGCAAAAATAGCAACAACGAACCTCCATGAAAAACATCAGACTGATCTACGCCGCATTTTTCATCCTCATCACCGCGCTGTGGCTGATCGCAGAGCCGGGGCTATTGCAGACCAGCGATTTCTATGCGCTGCGCGCCTTGATGATCAACTACACCGGCATCCTGGCGATCGGGGCCATGAGCATCGGCATGATACTGGCGGTCAGACCGGCACGGATCGAACCGGTGCTGGGTGGCCTGGACAAGTCGTACCGCCTGCACAAATGGCTGGGGGTGAGCGCGCTGGCGATCGCGATCTTGCACTGGCTCTGGGCCGAGTCCTCGGGCTGGTTAAGAGACATCGGCTGGCTCGGGCCGAAGGTGAAAAAGCCTGTCGTCGAGCAAACGGTAGCGCTCCTCAATTATTTCGCAAGCCAACGCGACTTTGCAAAAGAGATCGGCGAATGGGCTTTTTACGCGGCCGTCTTGCTGATCGTGCTGGCGCTGCTGAAGAGTTTTCCGTATCGCTACTTCTTCAAGACCCACCGCTTGCTGGCCGTCGCTTACCTGGCCCTGGCCACGCATTCGGTGCTGCTGATGAAGTTTTCTTACTGGAGCGAGCCGATCGGTCCGGTGCTGGCGCTCTTGATCCTCGGCGGAACGATCGCGGCGCTGGTCTCGGTGCTGCGCAAGGTCGGTTACGAGCGGCGCGCCGTGGGCGTCATCGACGAACTTTTTTATCACACGGACAACCGGGTGCTGAAGGTCAGCCTTGCGCTCAAGGACCGCTGGCGCGGGCATGAATCCGGACAATTTGCCTTCGTCACCTTCGATCAGCGCGAAGGGCCGCATCCATTCACGATTTCATCGGATTGGCACGATGACGGCAAGCTGATCTTCATGATCAAGGCTCTGGGCGATTACACCAGCACGCTGCCGACCGCGCTCAAGGTCGGCGCCATCGTCAAGGTCGAAGGCCCGTATGGCCGCTTCTGCTTTGACGGCGAGCAAACGCGCCAGATCTGGGTCGCCGGCGGGATCGGCATCACGCCCTTCATCTCGCGCATGCAAACGATGGAGCACTTGCCCAAGGACAAGAGCATCGACCTGTTCTACAGCACCAGCGCGCCCGATGCCGCCTTCCTGCAACAGATACAACGCTATGCCGATGTGGCCCAGGTTCGCCTGCATGTCGCGATCGCCGGAAAAGACCCGCGCGTGACGACCGAAAGGATCTGCGAACTGGTGCCACAGTGGAAAGACGCCAGCATCTGGTTTTGCGGACCGGCCGGCTTCGGCCAGGCGCTCAGAGCCGGCTTTGCCGAAAAAGGGCTGCCGGTTGAACATTTCCAGCAGGAATTGTTCGACATGCGCTAAGCGGGTCTTTCCCGATCGCCCTCGCGGGCGGCGGGTCAGGCCGGGTTCAAGCGTGCGCAAGCGCTGGTCTATAATCGGCCCACTTCTGCCACCGCGAGCCCTCCCTTGACTTCTGCCCCCTCTTCTTTTGCGCGCGGCACCCCGCTGCGGCACCGCTTGATCATCGCCGCGCTCGCCATTGCAGGCAGTGCGCTGGCCGCCGGCGTGCTGCTGGCGCTCTATCTGCTGCTGGTGGTGCAGCCCAAATTGCCGGCACTCGATGTCATCACCGACTACAAGCCCAAGATTCCACTGCGCATCTACACGCAAGACCGGGTCTTGATCGGCGAATTCGGCGAAGAACGGCGCGAATTCGTGCCGATCGCACAGATCCCCGAGATGATGAAGAAAGCGCTGCTGGCGATCGAAGACAGCCGCTTCTACGAGCACGGCGGAGTCGATTACGTACGCGCGCTCGGGGCCGTCAAATCGAACCTGTCCGGCAGCTTCCGCCAGGGCGGCTCGACGATCACGATGCAAGTGGCGCGCAACTTCTTCCTCACGCGCGAAAAGATCGTCTCGCGCAAACTGAACGAAGTGATGCTGGCCTACAAGATCGAAGCGGCGCTGAGCAAGGACCAGATCCTGGAGCTGTACATGAACCAGATCTACCTCGGCCAGCGCTCCTATGGTTTTGGCAGCGCGGCGCAAGCTTATTTCAGCACACCGCTGCAGGACTTGTCGATCGCCCAAATGGCGATGCTGGCCGGCTTGCCGCAAAATCCGGCCCGGCACAATCCGGCCGTCAATCCGAAACGCGCCACGCAGCGCCAGCATGTGGTGCTCAAGCGCTTGCTGGCGCTGGGCGACATCGATGAACAACAGTATCAGCAAGCGCTGCAAGAACCGCTGAAGGTGAACCGGCGCGGCCAGGAATATGATACCCACGCCGAATACGCGGCCGAACTGGCGCGCCAGACGGTGTATGCGCAATTCAAGGAAGAAACGTACACGCGCGGCATCGAGGTCACGACGACACTGCTGAGCGCGGACCAGAACGCCGCTTACGCAGCCCTGCGGCGCAACGTGCAAGATTACGATCAGCGCCACGGTTACCGCGGTCCGGAAGCCTTCATCGACTTGCCGGCCAGTCTTGAAGAACGCGACGACGCGATCGAGCGCGCGCTGCAAAAGCGCCCTTCCAGCGATGGCTTGATCGCCGCCGTCGTCACGGCGCTAAACAACAACATGGTCAGCGTCGACACCGGCGATGGCGAACAGATCGCGATTGAAGGCGCCGGCTTGCGCTTCGCGGCACCGGGGCTGGCCGCCAATGCGAAAGCGGCCATCAAGCTGCGCGTGGGCGCCGTGATCCGCATCGCATCCCGGGACACGTCGAAACCTGGCTGGTCCATCGTGCAATTACCGGAAGTTGCCGCAGCCTTTGTCTCGATCGATGCGGCCAGCGGCGCCTACCATGCGCTGGTGGGCGGCTTCGACTTCAACTTGCAACAATTTAATCACGTGACCCAGGCTTGGCGCCAGCCCGGCTCGGCCATCAAGCCCTTTGTCTATTCGGCGGCGCTGGAAAAAGGCTATTCACCGGCGACGCGGATCAACGATGCGCCGCTGGAATTGAGCGCGCTCGAAGCGGGCCCGGACAACTGGCAACCGCGCAACGACGATAACGTGTTCGACGGCCCGATCAGCATGCGCCAGGCACTGGCCAAGTCGAAGAACGTGGCCTCGGTGCGCATCCTGCAAGCGATCACGCTGCCATACGCGCGCGAGTACCTGAGCCGCTTCGGCTTCGATCCCGCCAAGCAACCGAGCAATCTGACGCTGGCGCTGGGCACCGGCTCGGTCACACCTAGCCTGATGGCGAGCGCCTATGCGCCGTTCGCCAACGGCGGCTACCAGGTCCATCCCTATCTGATCGAACGCATCGCGCATGCCGACGGCAGCGCGATCTTCGAGGCGCCGCCAGCCGCGCCGGCAAAGGAGAGCGAGCGCGTGATCGACAGCCGCAATGCGTTTGTCATCGACAGCATGCTGCGCGAAGTGATGCGCAGCGGCACCGGTGCCGCTGCCGGCGCGCGCCTCAAGCGCAGCGACATCGCCGGCAAGACCGGCACCACCAGCGACGCCGTCGATGGCTGGTTTGCCGGCTATGGCGGGGGCATCGTCGGCGTCGCGTGGATGGGTTATGACGAGCCGAAATCGCTGGGCGGGCGCGAGTTCGGTGCCACGCTCGCGCTGCCGATCTGGCTTGATTACATGCGCACCGCGCTGGCCACGCGGCCCGCCGTGGAGCGCAGCGCGCCGCCGGGATTGCGCAACATCGACGGCGACTGGCTCTACGACGAATTCGCCCTTGATGGCGCCGTGCGCGAACTGGGGATAGAGACGCCCTTGCCGCAACAGTTGATCCAGCAATTCCAGCAATGGCTGCAACCATCGCCGTCGGGCGAGGCGCCAGCACCGAGCTGGTGGAACCGGCCCTGAGGATCATGACAGGAGCCAAGTGATGTCGAACCTGCTCAGCGATCGAACTGCCAGTAGACGAGCGCATCGGTCCGGCGCACGCGGTGCAGGCCGGCGCGTTGCCCGGCCCGAAAATGATCCTTGAAAATATAGGCGATGTCGGTCAACAAGGTCCGATTCTGGACGAAATATGCATGACCCAGGAAATCGGTGTCGACCAGCGAGGCGTCCACGGTATCGATGCCCGCCAGCACGACCAGGTCCCTGGTCTGGCCGGCGCGCGGATAGCGGTGCAGTCTTTCGGATGCGATCAGTGCCCTGTCGCGGTCGGACACATAGAGCGTGATGCCCTGCGCAGCCTGGGTCAGGAATGGCGCGATTTGCTGCTTGAAGACAACGGCGTCGATGTCGGGTGCGGCCAGGATCAATTCCTTGACCTGGCCATCGATCCGCTTGCCGCTCTTCGCAATCTCCGCCAGCGCGCGCGTCAGCGGGCGACTGCCCATGCTGTGCCCGATCAGATAAATGTTTTCCGCACCAGTCTTGTCCGCGATATCGAGCAGGAATTGCTGCAGATGCATCTGGGTGCGCTCGGCATTGGTTTCGTCGGCCGGGTATGGCAACAACTTCCCCTGCGACGGCCAGCTGTAAAAGATCGGCGCGCCCTCGAAATGCAGGTCGAACGCGATCTGCGCCGTGCGCCTGGCCGCATCCTCGAACGAGACATTGAAACCGTGCACGAACA
>CANFGA010000009.1 GCA_947446335.1 Oxalobacteraceae bacterium
CATCCTTGGTGATCGTGATCAGCACATCATTGCTGCCGGCAATCAGGCGCGCGATATCGCCCTCGAAAAAAATCGGCGCGGCGTAACCGCCATTCGCATCACCGAACAGCGCCGGATGATCGGCGTCATGGTCCAGCCAGACATAAGGCGTCACGCCATGTTCCAGCATCCGCGCCAGAGTCCATGGAGCGCCGGTTTGCTGCGCCAGCCAGTGGCAAGCCTGGGCCGTCGTGGCACGGAAAGGGAGTTCAGTGGGGAGTTCGGTAATCGTCATTTGTCTTTCAGATCAATATGGAAGGGAGCGCAAGGTTGTGGATCCAGATGGTACACTTTTCGGGCAACAGCGCAGCACAATCGAGACCAGGATAGCCTCGCCGCTGCTGAAAGGCTTGGCACTGCCCAATGCCGCCGGGCGAGCTGAGCGGGGCCTTGCGTTTTCGCTGATTTTCCCAACCGGCCGAGTCCGGCAACAGGGCGCTGTGGTACACTGCGGGCCGCTTGAGCCTGCCGGCTCCGCCCCGACGATAACAGAAACAGCAGCCAGGGGCGCGCTGAACGCCGCGCGAGCCGCACAAAGGATCACGATGAGAGATAAAAAAGACCAGGCCACGCTCGACCTGCCCGGCTTTGGCCCCGCCGTGGCGCCGACGCAGGAACCCAAGCGCGCGCCAGCGGGCCGCATCAAGAAAGCTGCGCTCAAGCAAGTCCAGCTTGAATTGCTGGATCCGACCGACAGTTCCGGCCTGCCCGTCTGGCAGCGCGACGACAATCTCGATTTGACCGGTTTGCCGAAATGGGCACCGGCCTGAATTGCGGCCAACGTTTTTTCTCAATTTTCCATGACCAGGCGTCCTTTTCATGGCGCCTTGCACCCGGTCCCGGGCGCGCTGCGCTCTGTTAGACTGTGACCACCATGTTCATCTCTCTTGATGTCCACCCCCTTTTTTCCTTCCTTACGCTGGCCCTGCCCTATGAACCCGAACTCCTTCTCCAGCCTGCCGCTGTCGCCCGCCATGCTGGCCAATCTCGACTCGCTCGGCTACCTTGACATGACCACGATCCAGGCCCAGAGCTTGCCGCTGGTGCTGGCCGGGCGCGATCTGATCGCGCAAGCGAAGACCGGCAGCGGCAAGACGGCTGCGTTTGGCATCGGCATCTTGCACAAACTCAATCCGACCTGGTTCGCAGTCCAGGCGCTGGTGCTGTGCCCGACGCGCGAACTGGCCGACCAGGTCGCCAATGAATTGCGGCGCCTCGCGCGCAGCGCCGGCAACATCAAGATCTTGACGCTGACCGGTGGCGTGGCGATGCGCCCGCAGATCGCCTCGCTCGAGCACGGCGCCCACATCGTCGTCGCCACCCCGGGCCGCTTGCGCGACCATCTGGGGCGCGACACGATCAAGCTGGGCCATGTACAAACGCTGGTCCTCGACGAAGCCGACCGGATGACCGACATGGGCTTTTACGACGAGATCGCCGGCATCGTCAGCGCCTGCCCCGAGCGACGCCAGACGCTGCTGTTCTCGGCCACCTATCCTGACGACATCCGGCGCGCCACCGCCTCGTTCCTGAAAGACCCGGCCGAAGTCACCGTCGAAGCCCAGCACGACAATAGCCAGATCGAGCAGCGTTTCTATGAAGTCGGCTTCGACAACCGCAACGCCGCCGTCGCACGCCTGTTGAGCGCGTTCAAGCCGGTCTCGACTCTCGCTTTTTGCAATACCAAGATCCATTGCCGCGAACTGGCGGCCGAACTGCGCGAGCAGGGTTTTTCGGCGCTGGCGTTGTACGGCGAACTCGAGCAGCGCGAACGCGATGAAATCCTGGTGCTGTTCGCCAACCGCAGCTGTTCGGTGCTGGTGGCAACCGATGTCGCCGCGCGCGGCCTGGACATACAGAGCCTGGACGCGGTGATCAACGTCGATGTCTCCAAGGATACCGAAGTGCACATCCACCGCATCGGGCGCACCGGGCGCGGCCATGAAAAAGGCCTGGCGCTATCGCTGTGCGCACCGAATGAAAAGAAATGGGTCAAGCTGATCGAGCAATACCAGAATGGACCGGTAGAGTGGCACAAGCTCGACGAGTTGCCAGCAACCGACGCCACAGCAGATCAAGCCACAGCCCAGGCGGCACCGATGGTGACACTTTGCATCATGGGCGGCAAGAAGGACAAGCTGCGCCCTGGCGACTTGCTCGGCGCGCTCACCGGCGATGCCGGGCTGACCAAGGAACAGGTCGGCAAGATCAACGTGTTTGAATTCATGACCTACGTGGCGCTGGAGCGCAAGGCGGCCCAAGGCGCTTATGCGCGCCTGAGCCAGGGCAATCCTCTGGGCAAGGATTTCGGCAACATCAAGGGCCGCAGCTTCAAGATGCGCTTCATCGAGGCTTGATCCTGTTGCAGGGATAAAAAAATGCTGCCCGCGGGCAGCATTTTTTTTGGTACTGGTGATTTAGTTGCGGATCACGCGCTTGTACTCGTTGGTGCGGGTGTCGATCTCGATCGAGTCGTCCTGGCTCACGAACAGCGGCACCTGGACGGTGTGGCGATTGGCCTCGATCGCGTTTTCGATCTTGGCGCTCTTGAGCACGTTACCCGACGTATTGCCCTTCACTGCCGGCTCCGAGTAAAAAATCTGGCGCGTAATGGTGGTTGGCAACTCAACCGAAATGGCCTTGCCGTCGTAAAACACGGCTTCGCATTCCATGCCATCCTTCAGGTAATACAATGCTTCGCCCATGTTCTCTTCTTCGATTTCGAACTGGTTGTATTCATCATCCATGAACACGAACAATGGATCGGCGAAATACGAATACGTGACCGGCTTCTTGTCGAGTACGACAACGTCGAACTTGTCGTCGCCGCGGAAGACGTTTTCCAGAGGGCTGCCGGTCAACAGGCTTTTCATCTTCCATTTGTAGGTGAAGCCGGTACGGCTCGAACCGTTGATGTCGGACCGCAATACGATCATGGGCTTGCTGTCAATCATGATGATATTGCCAACGCGAACTTCTTTTGCAGGTTTCATAGTAGTCGTAAATAGTGGGTTGCATGAAAATCACCGCCGCTTGCTGGCCCGAAGCACAGCACGCGCACATCTGATCGAAAAAAATACGTTATAAATTAACCGGGAATTGTACCTGCTTTTTCGTGCTTTACTGACGCAGCGAGCAGGAAAATTTCACCAGATTGCTGGCCAGATCGCCATTTTCCAGCATTTTTCGTTGCCAATTTGCCGACCCGGCAACCATGTTCGGGATGTCAAAGGCAAATTGCACCCATGCGGCATCCCAGTCGATGGGCGCAGCAGCATCGCCGACGATGGCTTCATTCCAGAGCAGCGAGAACCTGGCCGCGCTGTCGATATCGAGCACATGACGCTGCAAGAAAGCGCGCAACTTTACATGATGCAAATTTTCATCCTGCGCATAGATATGCCAGACGAATGGCTTGCCGGCCCACTGCGCGCGCACGAATGAATCTTCTCCACGCACGAAATTGACGTCGCAAGCCCACAACAGCCGGTCATAGTCTTGCTGGGAGACAAACGGCAACACGCGCACGGTCAGCGCGCCGCAAGTCCTGGCCGCGCCGGCTATCGCATCTGCGCCAAGAAAGGCCGCAATCGCCGCGCTGGCCACGCCCTCTGGCACCAGACAAGTGATCGCCGCAGCGCCGCCCTGCCACGCCTGCAACAAGGGCGCCACCGGCGCTTGCGGATAACAGAACAGCGACACTTTCAGCGCGACCAGTTCCGCTGCGGTGACGCCCAATTGCGCCATGAAAGCCGCTGCCGCTGCCGGATCGGATTGAAACTGGCTGCGTTGCTGCTCCAATGACGCTTCATGCAGCAAGCCACCGGTTTTATCGGTAAAGCCGGGAAAGAAAAAATGCTTGGTCAACGGCAGGCGCGGATGCGGCGATGGCAAGCGATGGCAACCTTCGACCCACTCCTCGGCGCTCAAGCCTTCCAGATTGAGCCAGACCGGGCGCGGCGTGCACTGCGCCATCGCGCCGATATAGCCAGGCGGAATATCGCAGCCGAAAAATTCGATGACGATGTCGGCCACCTCGGCCGTCGAAAAAACGGCGGCCTGATCGCGCCAATGGCGCACCGTCACCCCGAGCAACTGCTGCAGGTCGATATCGAGCGCCAGCGCCGGACAAATGCGCTGAAAACTGGGCAAATCATCGACCCACAAGGTGACGGCGATACCATGCTCTTGTTGCAACTGCCGCGCCAGGCGCCAGCAGATGCCGATGTCGCCATAGTTGTCGATGACTTTGCAAAACAGGGCCAGCGTCGGCGCTTCATCAAGAATCGTGATTTTATCGGGCAACATCATGCATGTTTTTTAGAAAAGGAATGATCAAAACCATATCTGATAACGATGGACACAAAAAAGCCGCTTCTCGGCGGCTTTTTTTCATGCTGGCGTCCCCAAGGGGATTCGAACCCCTGTACTCACCGTGAAAGGGTGATGTCCTAGGCCTCTAGACGATGGGGACAGAAATCTGTCCTGAATGCCGATTGCGCATCCTGACCTATACTGCTCGATGCTACCTGTTGCTGCCTGAAACCTTGGCGTCCCCAAGGGGATTCGAACCCCTGTACTCACCGTGAAAGGGTGATGTCCTAGGCCTCTAGACGATGGGGACCTGTGCTGACAACATCTCAGCGGACTACCTTGTTGAGAACAAGCTGCTACTCTCAAAAAAGCGTGCGCGAATCTTAACACGAAGCACGAACAAAAATCAACAAAATACGCGCTTCGCACTGCTTTTCAACCGGGGCCTGTCAGTTTTTTGACAAACAGACCAGACTGAAACAATAAAGGCCGCTTTCGGCGGCCTCATCGATCTTCTTGCCCTGCACCCTGCTTTTTTCTTCGCCTTTTGGTGGAGGTAAGCGGGATCGAACCGCTGACCTCTTGCATGCCATGCAAGCGCTCTCCCAGCTGAGCTATACCCCCCTGGCGAAGAAACCGCACTGGGCGGAACCATCGTTACTGCCTTGCCGCATTCAACATCGCGACCCTTCAAAACCTGGCGTCCCCAAGGGGATTCGAACCCCTGTACTCACCGTGAAAGGGTGATGTCCTAGGCCTCTAGACGATGGGGACCTGAACTGCTTTGCTGCTTTTTACTGCTGACTTGCTTCTTCGCTTTTTGGTGGAGGTAAGCGGGATCGAACCGCTGACCTCTTGCATGCCATGCAAGCGCTCTCCCAGCTGAGCTATACCCCCCTGTGCGAAGAAGCAAAATTATAGCAAAGATCGCGCACTATGCAAATGCTCTTTTACAACTCCTACAGATATTTCGCCAGACGCACCACAACGGTGTCGCGTCCGAACACTTCCAGCACCGCATCGATGGCCGGCGTTTGCAATTGGCCGGTGATGACCAGGCGCAGCGGCATCGCCAGTTGCGGCATCTTCAAACCATGCTCGGTCAGCACTTGCTTGATCGTCGCCGACAAGGCCGCCTTGTTCCATTCGACATCCCGGCACAGCTCGGCAAAGCGGGCCAGCGCCGGCTTGACGGCATCGTTCAAGTGCTGCGTCAGCAACGCGGCATCGGGCTGCGGCGTGCGGTAAAACAGCATTGCCGCTTGCGCCAGTTCGTTGACGGTATTGGCGCGCTCCTTGAGCATGCCCAGCACCAGCGCCAAGTCGGGCGCGCCGTCGAAGCTGGCGCCATCAAGAACCATCAAAGGCCGCGCCAGATTGGCCAGGCGCTCGTTGTCGGCTTGCTTGATGTAGTGATTGTTCAGCCAGGCCAGTTTTTCGTGGTTGAACTGCGCGGCCGAGTTCGACAAATGGTCGAGATTGAACCAGGCGCAGAATTGCTCCATCGAAAATACTTCATCGTCGCCGTGGCTCCAGCCCAGGCGCGCCAGGTAATTGAGCATCGCCTCGGGCAGATAACCCTGGGCCGGATAATCCATCACGCTCACGGCACCATGGCGCTTGGACAGCTTCTCGCCGTCGGCGCCCAGGATCATCGGCAAATGGCCATACAACGGCAATGGCGCGCCGATTGCGCGCAAGATGTTGATCTGGCGCGGCGTATTGTTGACGTGGTCATCGCCGCGCAGCACATGGGTGATTTCCATATCCCAATCGTCGACGGCGACGCAGAAATTGTAGGTTGGCGTGCCGTCAGGGCGCGCAATGACCAGATCGTCGAGTTCGCGGTTCGAGATCGTGATGACGCCCTTGACCACATCTTCCCAACTGACGTCGCCATCCAAGTGATTCCTGAAGCGCAGCACCGGCTTGCGATCAGCAGGCACCTCGGGCAGCGTCTTGCCCGGCTCAGGGCGCCAAGTGCCGTCGTAGCGCGGCTTTTCGCCGCTTGCGCGCATGCGCTCGCGCATCGCTTCAACTTCCTGCGGCGATGAATAGCACTGATAGGCACTGCCATCGGCGAGCATCTTGGCCAGCACTTCACCGTAACGCTCCATGCGCTTCATTTGATAGAAAGGGCCTTCGTCGTGAGCCAGGCCCAGCCATTGCATGCCATCGATGATCGCCTGCACCGCTTCGGGCGTCGAACGCTCCAGATCGGTGTCTTCGATGCGCAAGATGAAAGTGCCGCCGAAATGACGGGCAAAGGCCCATGAATACAATGCAGTGCGGGCGCCGCCGAGGTGCAGATAGCCGGTCGGGCTGGGAGCGAAGCGGGTACGCACGGGTTTGGTGATGGTTGCAGGTGTGGCGGAGGAAATGGACATGGGGGGCAACAAGGCTGTGTTGAAACAGCTATTTTACCCCTTGTTACGCCCGCCTGGCCCGCGCTTGACGGAGCTTACTTGACCGTGACGCTGATGCTCTGGCTGAACTGCGATCCGTACGAGCGATGCAAGCCGTCGGCAAATTGCATCGTCAACTGGTAGGTACCCGGGGCCAGTTTGAGTTCGGTTTCGGTCTGTCCCTTGCCGAAATGCAAGTGAGTCTCGTCGGCCGGAATTGCCTCGCCCGCCTTGATGCTGCCGTGATTGATGAACAGATGGTGATGGCCGGTATTGGGATCCATGTTGCCGGCTGGCTTGATTTCCATCCCGGAAACCGCGAACTGGACCTTGAACGGACTGCTGACGGTCGCGCCATCCTTGGGTTCGACGAACGAGACCGATTGCGCATAAGCAGCTGTGGCCAGGCAACCCGAGATGGCGAGCGCTGCGCCGAGGCGACGCGCGATGGTGGTAAAGGTGGTTGATGCATGCATGGTGTGCTCCCTGAAGTGCGGTGGATGGTTCTGCTTCTGTCGTTTTTCTAGTCGTTCTTGATCACAATGCTGGGAAACTTGTTGCTCATGTCCTTGGCTTGCTGCGCCACCTTGAGCGCCACCTTGCGCGCGATGTCTTTGTAGGCAGCAGCGACCGGGCCATCGGGATCGAACACCACGGTCGGCTGGCCGGCATCGGTCTGCTCGCGGATCGCCATCGTCAAAGGCAGCGCGCCGAGGAAGTCGACGCCATATTCGCCGCACATCTTGGCGCCGCCGCCCTGGCCGAAGATCGCTTCGGCATGACCGCAATGGGAACAGACATGGGTGCTCATGTTTTCAACGATGCCGATGATCGGAATGCCGACTTTCTCGAACATCTTCAAGCCTTTGCGCGCGTCGAGCAAGGCGATGTCTTGCGGCGTTGTCACGATCACGGCGCCGGTCACCGGCACTTTTTGCGACAAGGTCAACTGGATGTCGCCAGTGCCAGGGGGCATGTCGACGATCAGGTAATCGAGGTCACGCCAGTTGGTTTGCTCCAGCAATTGCTGCAACGCTTGCGTCACCATCGGGCCACGCCAGACCATCGGTTCGTCGGGGTCGATCATGAAACCGATCGACGACACTTGCAAGCCGTGGTTTTCCATCGGGTCCATGGTCTTGCCGTCGCTGGTCTTGGGCCGCCCACTGATGCCCAGCATCATCGGCAGCGACGGCCCGTAGATGTCGGCGTCCAGGATGCCGACCGCAGCACCCTCGGCTGCCAGCGCCAGCGCCAGATTGACGGCGGTCGTCGATTTACCGACCCCACCCTTGCCGGACGCCACTGCGATGATGTTCTTCACGTTCGGCATCAGCTTCAAGCCGCGCTGCACCGCGTGCGACAGGATCTTGCTGCTGACATTGATGCTGACGCTGACGCTGCCGGCCAAGGCCTGCAGCGGAGCCAGCACGCTGCTGCGTATCGATGCGAACTGGCTCTTGGCCGGATAACCGAGTTCGATGTCGAGCGAGATGTTGCCGCCATCGACCACCAGATTCTTGACCGAGCGCGACGCGAGATGGTCTTTTCCCGTATTCGGGTCGATCACCGTTGCCAGCACTGCCTTGACGTCTTCGACTGTGATGCGCATGAAAGTCTCCCTAGTTGACTTCGCAGTCTAGCGTAAAAATGATCATGGGCCGGCTGCAGCACCAAAAAACAGCGCGCTCTGGCCCCGGCATCTGCGCAGGCAGAGCCGGCGCTGTTAAAATATCCTTTTTCTTCCATGCAAAGTGCATCAATCATGACCCGCAAGCTGTTCGTCACCACCGCACTGCCCTACGCCAACGCCGCCTTCCACATCGGTCACATGATGGAATACATCCAGGCCGACATCTGGGTCCGGTTCCAGCGCATGCAACGCGATGGCGCGGTGCAGCGCGAAGTGCACTTTGTCGGCGCCGACGATACCCACGGCACGCCGATCATGATCGCGGCCGAAAAGGAAGGCATCACGCCGCAGGAATTCGTGGCCAGGATCGCCGCCGGGCGCGCCCAGTACCTCGACGGTTTTCACATCGCCTTCGACAACTGGTACTCGACCGACTCGCCGGAAAACGTCGAACTGTCGCAAGGCATCTACCGCAAACTGAAAAGCACGGGCCTGATCGTCACGAAAACGGTCGACCGATTCTTCGATCCGGTCAAAGGCATGTTCCTGGCCGACCGCAACATCAAGGGCGAATGCCCGAAGTGCGGCGCCAAGGATCAATACGGCGACAATTGCGAAGTGTGCGGCGCCGCCTACCAGCCGACCGACCTGGTCAACCCGTACTCGGTGTTCACCCATGCGACGCCGATCATGAAGCCGTCCGAACAGTATTTCTTCAAGCTGTCCGACCCGCGCTGCTTCGCATTCCTGAAAGATTGGCTCAACACGCCAGGCCGCTTGCAGCCGGAGATGGTCAACAAGGTCAGCGAATGGCTAGGCGACGCCGGTGAAAAGCTGGCCGACTGGGACATTTCACGCGATGCGCCCTATTTTGGCATCCCGATCCCCGATGCGCCGGGCAAGTTCTTTTACGTCTGGCTCGACGCGCCGGTCGGCTATCTGGCCAGCCTGAAGAACTATTGCAGCAAGATGGGCTTGGACTACGACACGCTGCTGGCCGACCCGGCAACCGAACAGATCCACTTCATCGGCAAGGACATCGTCTCGTTCCACCTGCTGTTCTGGCCTGCGATGCTGAAATTTGCCGGCCACCCGGTGATCGACAAGCTCAAGGTCAACGTCCACGGCCATTTGACGGTCAACAATGAAAAAATGTCGAAGTCGCGCGGCACCGGCATTTCGCCGCTGCGCTACCTGACGCTGGGGATGAACCCGGAATGGCTGCGCTATTACATCGCCTTCAAATTGAATTCCAAGGTCGAGGATCTGGACTTCAACGGCGACGATTTCGTGGCCCGCGTCAACAGCGACTTGATCGGCAAATACGTCAACATCGCCAGCCGCTGCGCCGGCTTCATCGCCAAGAAATTCGACGGCAAATTGGCCGGCGAACTGTCCGTCGATGCGCAAGCATGGATCACGCGCGCCTTGACCGTCAACGTCGACGGCGCGGTGCACGAGCGCCAGGCCAGCATCGCCATCCACTTCGAGAACCGCGAATACGGCAAGGCGCTGCGCGAAATCATGGAAATCGCCGACATCACGAACCAGTATGTCGATGAAAACAAGCCGTGGATATTGGCCAAGGATCCCGAAAAAATGGCGGCGCTGCACGATGTCTGCAGCGCTTCGTTGATCCTGTTTCGCCAGTTGACGATCATGCTCTCGCCGGTATTGCCGGCGATCGCCGCCAAGGTCGCGCTGTTCCTCAACGATGGACCATTGAGCTGGGCCGACACCTCGGTGGCCAGCGGCGCCGTGTTTCAAACCATGCTGGGACGCAGCATTGGCGCGTACGAACATCTGTTGACGCGGGTCGATGCCAAGATGGTCGAAGCGCTGTTCGATACCCCGCTAGCGGCGCCGGTGGCCACGGCCGTCATCGCCGCTGCCCCTGCGCTTGAAGTTGCGCCAGTCGAACTCGCGCCGAGCGAGGGCATCGAAGCGCTGGCGCCCGAAATCAAGATCGACGACTTCGCCAGGATCGACCTGCGCATCGCCAAAATCGTCAACTGCGAACACGTGGCTGGCTCCGACAAATTGCTGCGCCTGACGCTGGACGCCGGCGAAGGCCGCTTGCGCAATGTCTTTTCGGGCATCAAGGCCGCCTATCAGCCGGAAGAACTGGTTGGAAAACTGACCGTGCTGGTGGCCAATCTGGCCCCGCGCAAGATGAAGTTCGGCATCTCCGAAGGGATGGTCCTGGCCGCATCCGCCCTTGACGAAAAGGCCGACCCTGGCATCTACATCCTGAACCCGTGGCCAGGCGCGAAGCCGGGCATGCGGGTAGGCTGATGGTTTAAATCGGTCGCCTAGAGCGAAGGGCGGCGCGACGATACGACGATGCCGCCCACGATCAAGAGAAATGCCATGCCGTGATAGGCCTGCGGCAATTCGCCGAGGAAGGCGGCCGACAGCAGCGCCGTAAACAGCGGCATCAAATTGCTGAAGAACGCCGCCGTGCTGGGGCCGGCACGCTGCACGCCGAGACCCCAGCAGCGAAAGGCGATCAACGCCGGCCCGACTGCGACATACAGCAAAGCCAGCACCAGCGGCCAACTCCATGTGATCTGCGCGCTGCTGATGGCCCATTCGCCGCCGGCAAAAGCGCCCGACCAGAGCAAACCGAACCCCACTTGCGCCATCAGAAAGTGCGACCAGTTGGCACGCACATCGACCGCGTCGCCGGGGCGCGTCAACATCCAGCTATAGAACGACCAGGCGATCGTGGCCAGGATCATCAACACATCGCCGAGCACCAGACGCAATTCCAGCACCTGCCGATAATCGCCGCGCCCCAGCACCAGCAAGACCCCCAGCAGCGACAGCGCCGCGCCCAAGACCTGGCGTTTGGCGATGCGCGCGCCAAAAAACAGCGCACCGATCAACATCATCCAGACCGGCATGCCGGCCGCCACCAGCGTCACGTTGATCGGGGTCGAGCTTTGCAGCGCCATGTATTGCAAGCAATTGTAGAGCCCGATGCCAAGCAAACCCAGCAGCGCATAGCGGCGCCAGTGCGTCCACAAGCCGCTTGTGTGCCGGAACACCGGCCAGGCCAGCGGCAGCAGGATCAGAAAGGCGATGCCCCAGCGCAAGAAATTGAGCATCAACGGTGGCACCATCGGGTACACCAGGCGCCCGACGATGGCATTGCCGGCCCACAGCAGCGGTGCCAGCGTCAACAAGAAGGCGGTGAAAGGCGTGAGTTTATGCGGTTGCATGAATGAAAAGTGAGCGATCAGCGATGAACAAACAGCGTTCGAGGATAACCGATTTCAGCCCGACTCAAGCCTCATTGCTGTTTTGATGCAACTTTTGCTGCTGCCAGGGCGCCATACCCACCCGCAGCAGCGCCGGGCGCGGTAAAATGATCGTTGCTGACCAAACAATCGACGATATGAAACTGACCAAACAATTCCAATTGTACGAATCCGATCACACGCTGTTCATCAAGGCGCTGAAAGAAAAGAATCCCGCCATCGAGGAAGGGCAGCGTCTGGGCCGCGCCCTGCTGTGGGACAAACCGCCACTCAGCCTCGATGAGCAGGAACGCCAGTTGAAGTCGGCCATCAAGCAGCAACCCTACGTGTACCAGAACAAGATCTAGCCGAGGACAGTGTTGCCAGTCGATGCGGCGCAGGCCATCCCTGCCGCTGGCGCCAGCGCGGCCGTGTCGGCACCAGCGGCAGCGCGCCTGTATGGCGAGCCGCTGCTGCGCATGCCGACCGACCTGTACATTCCGCCCGATGCGCTGGAAATTTTTCTCGATGCCTTCGAAGGCCCGCTCGACCTGCTGCTGTACCTGATCCGCAAGCAAAATTTCAATATCCTCGATATTCCAATGGCGCAAGTGACGCTGCAATACCTGAAATATGTCGATCAGATCCGCGTGCACAACCTGGAATTGGCCGCCGAATATCTGCTGATGGCAGCGATGCTGATCGAAATCAAGTCGCGCATGTTGCTGCCCTCGACCAAGGCAGCCATCGACGAGGATGGCGGCGACCCGCGCGCAGAACTGGTGCGGCGCTTGCTCGACTATGAACAGATCAAGCTCGCCGCGGTCGAATTGAACACGCTGCCCCAGTTCGGGCGTGACGTGCTGCGCCCCCAAGTATTCATCGAACAAAGCTTGATTCCGACCTGGCCCGAACTTGGCGTCGCCGATCTGCAGCAAGCCTGGCTCGGCTTGTTGCAGCGCGCCACGCTGGTCCAGCACCACCGCATCAGCCGCCAGGAATTGTCGGTGCGCGAACACATGTCGAGCATCCTGCGCCAGTTGCAATCGGCCCGTTTCGTCGAATTTTCCGACCTGTTCGACTGTGCCGGCGGCGTCCCGGTCATGGTCGTCAATTTCGTCGCGCTGCTGGAACTGGCCAAGGAAACCCTGATCGAAATCACCCAAGCCGAGCCGTTTGCGCCTATCTATGTGCGCCTCGCTTATACGCCGGCTTGATGCCCTCATCCCCCTAGCAGAAGAAAGCATCCATGAAAATCATCTCTTGCATCGACGAATTGCGCGACCAACTGAGCGGGCAATTGCGCACCGTCTACGTGCCGACGATGGGCAACTTGCACGAGGGCCATTTGTCGCTGATGCGACTGGCGCGCAAGCATGGCGATCCGATCGTCGCCTCGATCTTCGTCAACCGCCTGCAGTTCGGCCCCAATGACGACTTTGACAAATACCCGCGCACGTTCCAGGCTGACGTCGAAAAGCTGGAAAAAGAAGGCGTCTACGTGCTGTTTGCACCGACCGAAAAGGACCTGTATCCAGAGCCGCAAGAGTTTCGCGTGCGCCCGCCTGATGACTTGGGCAACATGCTGGAAGGCGAATTTCGGCCCGGCTTTTTCGAAGGCGTGACCACCGTGGTGCTCAAGCTGTTTTCGTGCGTGCAGCCACGCGTGGCGGTGTTTGGCAAGAAGGATTATCAGCAACTGATGATGATACGCAACATGAGCCGTCAGTTCGCACTGCCGACCGAAATCATCGCCGCCGAAACCTATCGCGCCGAAGATGGATTGGCACTATCGTCGCGCAACATGTACTTGTCTAGCGCGGAGCGGATCGAGGCGCCGGCGCTGTTCGAGAGCCTCAATGGCGTGGCCGATGCGATGCGCAGCGGTCATCAAGACATTGCCGAACTGGAACGCATCGCGATGCTGAAATTGAGCGCGCGCGGCTGGCAACCGGACTATGTCTCGATCCGCAAGCGCAGCGACTTGCAAACGCCGTCAAGCGACGAGCTGGCGCAGGGCAGCAAACTGGTGGTGCTCGCTGCAGCCAGGATCGGTTCCACCCGTCTGATCGACAATCTGGAAATCTGACATCGAGCCTGGCCGGGCTCGCAGCCAGCCTCAAAAACCCAGGCTATCGAGCAAATCGTCGACCTGGCCCTGGTTGGCGACGACATCGTTGCCAACCGGATTGATTTGCGGCCCGTTCAACAAGCCGCTGTCGATTTCACGCTTCATTTCTGCCGGCGCGAAGTCGATCAGCATCTGGACCAGTTGCAACTCCAGATCGTGCGCGATGACCGTCACTTTCTTGATCACTTGCCCGGTCAAGTCCTGAAAATCCTGCGCCATCATGATGTCCATCAGATGCGTCTTGGTCACGCCAACGCCTTCGCTGGCGTGATTCAAGGCTTGCACAGTCTGCGCAGCCAGCGCGCGCCAATCGGCATCAAGGCTTGACGCTGCAGCAGAAGATGGCGGCGCGTTCAGCAGCGCTTGCCAGGAAGCCGACAAGTGCCGGGCGTCAAGCGCAATGGCGTCTTGTATCGGCCCTGCGGCATCGGTCGCGTTCAAGACCTTTTGCGCCGCCTGCTCGCTCATGCGCGCGACATAGTCGAGGCGATCGCGCGCATCGGGGATATCGGTGGCGGCTTTTTCGATCAGCTTGTCGAGACCGAGCCCGCGCAAGCTGTCGTGCAGCGAGCGCGTCATGTGACCGATACGGGTCAGCACCTCTTCATTGGCATTGACCACGGCGCTGTCAGGTGCCGTGCTGCCCGCTTGTGGCAGATCCATGTCAGCCTCCTGTCTTTTCAATTTTCTCGAAAATCTTGTTGAGCTTTTCATCGAGTGTCGCGGCTGTGAAAGGCTTGACCACATAGCCGCTGGCGCCAGCTTGCGCAGCGGCGATGATGTTTTCTTTTTTCGCCTCGGCGGTCACCATCAGCACCGGCAACTTGGCCAGCGCCGGATCGGCGCGTATCTGTTGCAGCATCGTCAGCCCATCCATGTTCGGCATGTTCCAATCGGACACGACGAAATCGAATGAGTCGGAACGCAACTTGGCCAGCGCCATGACGCCGTCTTCCGCTTCGTCGACATTGGAATAGCCGAGTTCCTTCAACAGATTGCGAATGATGCGGCGCATCGTCGAAAAATCGTCGACGATCAAGAATCGTACCTTTGGATCACCCATGAATTGCTCCGTTGTTTTTAAGACTAGATATTAATAATGACAACATTTTCCATCGCACACAATAGCATTTTCATCGATTACTGACAGAACAGTGACCTCGTCATCGATTACACCCGCAATGCGCGCATGCCATGCGCAGCGAGGTAAGCGAGCACCATCCCGGGCAGCGCAGTGAGCGCACCCACCTCGTGCACGCCCCCCATCAAGACCGCCTCGCGCGGCATGCCGAACACGATGCAACTGGCTTCATCCTGGGCAAAATTGTGCGCTCCGGCTTCCTTCATCTCGACCATTGCGGCGGCACCATCCTTGCCCATCCCGGTCAGAATCACGCCCACCGCATTCTTGCCGGCAACCTGCGCAGCCGAGCGAAACAGCACATCGACCGATGGACGGTGCCGGTTGACCGGCTCGCTTTGCTCGATCTTGGTCACGTAGTTGGCACCGCTGCGCGCCAGCAGCAGATGGGAATGACCGGGCGCGATATAAGCGTGGCCAGGCAGGATGCGCTCGCCGCCGGCCGCTTCCTGCACCGAAATCTTGCACAAGGTATCGAGGCGACGCGCAAACGAGCGCGTGAAACCCTCGGGCATGTGCTGGGTGATCATGATCCCAGGGCAATCCGAAGGCATCTGCATCAAGAACTCGCGGATCGCCTCGGTGCCGCCGGTCGAGGCGCCGATGATGATCAGCTTTTCGCTCGATGTCAGCGGATTTTTCAACGCCGGCAGCGGCTGCAGCGGAGCCTCGCCCGCCACCGGCAGCTTGCGCGGCTTGATGCGGGCCTTGGCTGCGGCGCGGATCTTGTCGGCGATCAAGTCGGCATACTCGCGCATCCCGCTCTGGATCGACATCTTCGGCTTGGTCACGAAATCGACCGCACCGAGTTCCAGCGCGCGCAGGGTGATCTCGGAGCCGCGCTCGGTCAGCGATGACACCATCAAGACCGGCATCGGACGCAGCCGCATCAGTTTTTCGAGAAAGTCCAGCCCATCCATCTTGGGCATTTCGACGTCCAGCGTCAGGACATCCGGATTGGTTTTCTTGATCATCTCGCGCGCCACCAGAGGATCGGGCGCAACGCCGACCACTTCCATGTCGCTCTGGCTGTTGACGATCTCGCTCATGATGCTGCGGATCAATGCCGAGTCATCCACGATCAATACTTTGATCTTCATGCAATTGTCTTTCCGGGCCATGCCCTGTTGGTTGATCCAGACTTAAAACAGATCGATTTCGCCGCCGACCGGTGCCTTGAGTCGGCTTGCATAATCCTGTTCGCGCTGGACCAGCGTCTCGTTATGGGCTTGCATCAACTTCTTGACCAGCACCTTGCCTGTGCGCGGGAAAAAATAGACCTTGCGCGGGTAAATGTCATTCAAGTCCTCGGCCACGATACGCATTTTTTCAGCGCGCAGGTAATTGAGCACGAACGCCGCATTGCGCTCGCCGACATTGATCGCCTTGAAACCGCGCAACACCGCACCGCCGCCGAAGACTTTCGCTTCCAGATTCTCGCGCCGCGCACCCGCCTTGAGCAACTCGTTGATCAACACTTCCATCGCATAGTTTCCGTAACGCATGGAGGCCGATACCGGATTGCTCATGTCGCCGCCATCGGGCAGCATGAAGTGATTCATCCCTCCCAGCCCGGTGACACGGTCCCGGATGCAAGCAGAAACGCAGGAACCGAGCACCGTCACGATCAGCATGTCCTGCCCGGTGTAGTAAAACTCACCCGGCAGGATCTTGGCCGCTTCGCACGAAAAGGTCCGATCGTAATAGACATTCTTGGCAAACTGTTCTTTTGGTTCCACGCTCATGTT
This sequence comes from Oxalobacteraceae bacterium, assembly GCA_947446335.1. Lineage (GTDB taxonomy): Bacteria > Pseudomonadota > Gammaproteobacteria > Burkholderiales > Burkholderiaceae_D > Janthinobacterium. The sequence goes on from CANFGA010000009.1 coordinate 16,654, forward strand.
TTTCTCACATGTTGTTCGATGACCGCAAGGCACCCTGGCCAGCTGCGAGCTCATATACCGTTTTCCCGCGCAACTTCAAGGCATCCGACACATAGAGGAAATTTTCCGAATGTCCGGCGAACAGCAGGGCATCCGATTTCATCAATGGCACGAAACGCGCCAGAATCTTGCGCTGGGTATCCTTGTCAAAATAAATCATTACATTGCGGCAAAAAATCACATCGAACTGGCCGCTCAAGGGCCAGCCTTCGGCCAGCAAATTGAGCGGCTTGAACGTGATCATCTGGCGTAATTCCGAACGCACCCGGACCATCCCGGCCTGCTCGCCCTTGCCGCGCAAGAAAAATTTCCGGGCGCGCTCAGGGCTCATCTTGTCGAGCCGCTCGATCGGATACACGCCGCTCGTTGCCGTGGCCAGCACATTGGTATCGATATCGGTGGCGATGATGTGGGCCGGCGGAGTCAGCGTGCCGAAGGCTTCGCACAAGGTCATCGCAATCGAATACGGCTCTTCCCCGGTCGAACTGGCGCTGCACCAGACCGTGATCGGCCCCTTCAAGTTCTTGACGTGCTCGGCCAGCAGCGGAAAATGGTGCGCCTCGCGGAAAAACGATGTCAGATTCGTGGTCAACGCATTGGTGAACGATTCCCACTCATCTTGCATCCGGCCCGCTTCCAGCGCGTCCAGGTAAGCGACGAACGACGTCATCGCGCGCGCGCGCAAGCGCCGCGCCAGCCGGCTGTATACCATTTCCTGTTTGCCGATCGCCAGCGAAATCCCGGCCCGCTTGTAGATCAACGCACGCACGCGATCGAAGTCTTGCACGGTGAATGCAAATTCCTTTCCCGTATTGTTTTCTTGCTTGGACATTATTGCCTTTTAGATATCTCTATCATGCATGACTGACGCAACAGCGCGAGTGGCTGTTCTTGTTTCAGAATTCTTCCCAATCGTCGCTGGCTGCGCCGCCCTGCCTGGCCGATGGCGCTGCCCGCCGCGCGACCGATGGCTTGGGCACGACCACGGGCACCGGAGCTGAAGCGGCGACCGGCGTGGCACGGCGCGCGGCATAGGCATCGGGCAACGTGAAGATGCTGACCGCCACCGCCAGTTTTCTCGATTGCTGCTGCATGCTGTCGGCCGCCGCCGCCGCCTCTTCGACCAGCGCTGCATTTTTCTGCGTCATTTCATCCATCTGGGCAATCGCTTGATTGATTTCCTCGATCCCGTGGCTTTGCTCCTGGGTCGCGGCAGTGATCTCGCTCATGATGTCGGCCACTTGCTTGATCGAGGTGACGATCAGCCCCATCGTTTGACCTGCCTGATCGACCAGTTTGCTGCCGAGGTCAACCTGGCCGACCGAGTCGTCGATCAAGGCCTTGATTTCCTTGGCGGCGCCAGCCGAACGCTGCGCCAGATTGCGCACTTCGGCCGCCACCACGGCAAAGCCACGGCCCTGCTCGCCGGCACGCGCCGCTTCCACTGCCGCATTCAATGCCAGAATATTGGTCTGGAACGCGATGCTATCGATGACACCGATGATGTCGACGATCTTGCGCGAACTTTCCTTGATCGAGCCCATGCTGCCAACCACTTGCGACACTACACCGCCGCCCTTGAGCGCGACCAACGATGCCGATGCGGCAAGCGTGTTGGCCTGGCGCGCATTATCGGCATTTTGCCTCACGGTGCCAGTCAATTCTTCCATCGAACTGGCGGTTTGTTCCAGCGAACTGGCCTGCGACTCGGTGCGCGCCGACAAATCGGCATTGCCGGAGGCGATTTCGCTCGCCACCTGGATCATTTCCTCGCTGCTGGAACGCACCTCGCCGACCGTTTTTGCCAAATTCTCATTCATGTCTTTCAGCGCTTGCAACAGCAGGCTGATCTCATCTCGGCCAGTGACCACCACGTGCGAAGTCAGTTCGCTCGCTGCCACCTTTTGTGCCACCACCAGGGCGCCCGACAGCGGCACCGTGATGCTGCGCGTGATCGCCACGGCGCAGGCCGCACCGAGCGCGAGCGCCAGCGCGCCCATGGCGAGCAAGATCAGCATCAGGCGCTGGTCGCCCGCTTGCGATCCGGCCAATAAATCGTGCCCGGCTGCCTGCTGCAGACCAACTAGCTTGTTCAGCCCCATCAGAATTTGCGCATTGAGCGGATCGACGCGGCTGACGATGACCGACACGGCACCTTCGCTGTCGAATGCAAGCACCTGAGTGATCGCTTCCTTGAAAGCGGCGCCCAGTTGCACATCGAGGGCCGAGATTGCGTCCAATATCTCTTTCTCGGCAGCGCCGGAGCCCATCTTTTGCAACTGATCGCGCGCCGCATCGTAATGTTTGCGCTGCAAGCTGACCTTGGCTTCTTCTTTTTTCATCAAGTCAACGTCAGACTGCAAACCGATGTTGCGGATCGCGATACCGGTTTCCAGCATCGCGCTTTTCATCGCCTCCGCCTGCAGGGTTTTCGCGTTCGAGCGCTCGATGCCCGACATCAGGCTTGCCTTGTTTTGAAGGTTGAGAAAGCTGACCGAAAATACCATCGCGACCAGGATCAGCAAGACCGCCCCGAAACCCAGCCCCAGCCTGGTGCCTATCTTAAAATTGCGCAAGTTCATGGACTGCTTTCATTGATGCTTTTGTTCACAACTGGCGCGATGGATGAATCAGGCAGAATCAGGCAGCGATCTTCTCGATCAGGCCCATTTCAGAACTCGACATCAGCTTGTCGATGTCGAGCAAGATCAGCATCCGGTCATCGATGGTGCCAAGGCCAACGAGGTAATCGGAGTTGAACGCGGTACCCATTTGTGGCGCCGGCTTGACCTGA
>CANFGA010000010.1 GCA_947446335.1 Oxalobacteraceae bacterium
GGAGGTTTCCGCTGGATCGAAAGGCATGATGTCCATCGCTCTGGACAGTTCGGATAGCAATGATCCCAACTCTAGGCCAAGCAACGGTCGAATCAACGACGCAAGTTGATGATTCGTGGGTACCCGGGGCTGCAGTTCAGAGGTCTCCTAATTGCGTTTCGATTCGATGCCAGAAAGCGTTGTCGCCTTTTATGCGGTTCAGTCTAAATGCACGTACAGGTCACGCACTACCTCAAAAACGCACAGAGATCGATACTATTTTGAAAGTTGTGATGTGCGTGCCAACGCCGATTTTGATGGCCGCTCTGGGTAGCATCGGCGCGCAGCATGCTTGTGCCGAGCGCGCGCCTGCGTGCAATCGAGCACGGGCGCTACAGCGTAAGAATGCGTGAAAAAAAGTACTGAAAAACAAGTCCGATTTGTAGTGGCAACACGCCTTGTTTATTTCTATAGTTCCAATGCCGGTCAAGAAATGCCGGAAAACAAGCCCGCACCAATGCGGGATAAATATAAAAATCTGGAGACTATCGATGAAAATCGTTATTGCTATAGCATTAGGCGCAGCCATGTCCGCAAGCGCTGCCGGCGCATTCGCACAAAGCTGCAATGTCCCCGTCCTGAAGGTTCTCGCGCAAAAGAGCCTGGGACTGACGGTGATGGAAAAGACCCTCGCCGATTACGAAAAAAAGAACGGCACCAAGGTCGAAATCAGTTACTTTGGCGAGAATGACCGCCGCTCCAAGGCCAGGCTGGATGCCTCAACCAAGGCTGGTTCTTATCAAATATATTATATCGATGAAGCCAATGTGGCCGAATTCGCCACCGCCGGCTGGGTTCTCCCACTCATCAAATACCTGCCACAGAATGCCGACTACGATGACTTTTTGCCCGGTCGTCGCGCCGTCGCATCGTACAAGGGCGTCGCTTACTTTGCCCCGTTGATCGGCGGCGGCGATTTTTTATTTTATCGCAAGGACATCCTTGAAAAGGCAGGAATTCCAGTGCCCAAGACGCTTGACGAACTCGTCGCGGCGATCAAGAAACTGCATTCGCCGCCAAGCATGTACGGCTGGGCTGCCCGCGGCCAGCGTGGCTCGGGAATGAATGTGTGGCGCTGGGCGCCATTCATGCTCGCAGCCGGCGGAAAATGGGAAAACAATGGCATACCTGCTCTCAACTCGCCACAGACTGTGAAAGCGACCACGCTCTACCGCGACCTGTTCAAATACTCGCCACCGGGCGGCGCCACCTATGACTGGAGCAATGCGCTCGCCTCATTTCGTGCCGGCAAGGTCGCCTTCATGATCGAGTCGACGCCATTTGCGGACTGGATGGAGGATCCGACAAAATCGAGCGTCGTCGACAAGGTCGGCTATGTGCGTCCACCGGCTCCGCTTCCATCGGCAGCCTATGGCCACGGGTTGGCAATCTCGACATCGGGCGCCAAGGACGATTGCACGCGCCAGGCTGCCGGGAAGTTCATTGCGTGGGCCACTGGCAAGGATCAGGAGCAGGCCCGTCTGAAAGAGCATGTCTTCAGCGACTACAACCGCACCAGCACGGTCAGCAGCGACTATTTCCGCAAGAACGTGAAGCCGCAAATCCTGAGTGGCTTAAATGACACCAACCCGATCACCAAGGTCACGATCTGGCCTAGTCCGGAGTGGCCTGATATCAGTGACAATCTCGGCGTGGTACTCGAAGAAGTATTCACCGGTACTCGCAGCGATGTGCAAAGTGCACTCGACGAAGCAAACGAGTATGCGATCGAGGTCGTTGAACGGGCCAAGCGACGCAAGTAAGCCCATTCATCCCGATATCTTGCGACGCATGAATGCCAGCGGCAGCAATGCCGCTGGCGAAATGGAGGCATTCAACTGTGCTGCAAAAAACATCTAAAAAACGTTCTACCTATTTGCCGGTCGTGTTTCTCGCATTGCCGATGCTGACCTTGCTGGTGCTCAGTTTGGTGCCCACCATCGCGGCAATCAATCTGGCGCTGCAAAACCGCGTGTTGCGCTATCAGGACAGCGATTACGTGTGGTTCGATAATTTCATCCGGCTTGCCGGCGACAGGCGCTTCCTGAATGCGATCCAGGTTTCCGCAGTATGGGAAGTGGTCACCGTCGTCGGTTCGCTCACCGTCGGTATTTTGCTTGCCATTTTCCTGTTCGAAAAAGTGCATGGCCGCGCCCGCAACCTGATCGCCGTCATGCTGATCATTCCAGTATTGCTGCCGCGCGTATCGGCCGCTTTCATCTGGAAGTTCATGTATTCACCGCTGATGGGCATCTTGAACTGGTTGATGGAAGGCATCGGACTTGGTGGCAGCGCGCTGCTGGCCAATCCTGATTCTGCCCTGTATGCGGTGGCTCTGGTCGACATCTGGCAATGGGGATTATTTTTTGGCGTCGTTTTACTGAAATTGCTGGAGACGCTGCCGTTCGAACCGCTGGAAGCGGCGCGCCTCGACTATGCCAGCACGCTGCAGGTGTACGGTTATATCGCTCTGCCGATGTTGAAAGTGCCGATCATGAGCCTGGTATTCATCAAGATGGTCGAATCGTTGCGCTCGTTTGACCTGATTTACGTGATGACGAAGGGCGGTCCCGGCATCTCCACGGAAACGCTGGACATGTACGCTTACTCGCAGGGCATCGGCTTGATGGGCAAGATCTCGTACGCATCGGCAATGGCGGTATTGATGATGATTGCCACCACGATTATTTTTACTTTGCTCTGGAAGCGGGTCGCAAAATGGGAAAACTGACGCCGTCACGCGGCCTGACTGGGATCGTTACGGCAGCCATCGTAATCGTTGCGCTGTTTCCTATCCTTTGGGCCGTGCTCAATTCGTTCAAGGACTTGATGGACATCGTTACACCGGTACCGCGTTTCATTTTTACGCCGACGCTGGCGAACTATCAGCAAGTATTGGCCAGTCCGGCAGTATTGACTGGCCTCGCCAACAGCGTCGCCATTGTCGGTTGCGCGGTGTTGCTGGGTGCTGTGCTGGGCGTGCCGGCCGCGTATGCGATTGCCCGTTATCCGATTCCGGCCAAGCAGGATATTCAATTCTTTCTGCTGTCGCTGCGTTTCCTGCCGCCGGTCGCAGTGGCGATTCCATTGATTTCGATCTGGATCGACCTAGGCTTGTACGACACGCGGTTCTCGATGGTGATGACGTATTTGCTGGTGACCTTGTCTACCATCATGTGGCTGTCGATTCCTGCATTTGCCCGCATTCCGAAGGAAATCGAGGAAGCTGCTGCGCTCGATGGTTACGGCCCATACGAAGTTTTCTGGCGTATCGCACTACCGGTTGCATCGAAAACGCTGCTGGGCGCGATCGTGTTCAGTTTTGTACTGGTCTGGAATGAACTGATGATCGCACTGGCGCTGACCTCGTCCAATAGCGTCACGCTGCCGGTGATCGCATCGGCGTTCACGTCGATGGGACAGGAAGTGCCGTGGGGCGTTGTCAATGCATCGACAGTACTGCTGGCCCTGCCGCCGCTCATTTTCGTCGGCATTCTCAGCAGCCTGCTCAACTCGATGGTCAAAAATAAATAAGGATATGCATCATGCAAGCACTCGTTCTGGAACAAGCTGAAAAAATCACATTGCGCGACATTGAGATGCCACCGCTCGTAGTCGGTCCGCGCGATGTCAAGATAAAAATTCATACGGTTGGCATTTGCGGAAGCGATATCCATTACTTCAAGCATGGCAAGATCGGCCCGTTCGTGGTCGAGGCGCCAATGATCCTTGGTCATGAAGCCTCGGGCATTGTTGCTGAAATCGGGGCTGAGGTCGGTCATCTGAAGGTGGGCGACCGCGTTTGCATGGAGCCCGGCGTGCCGCAGTTTGATTCTGCTGCCACGATGCGCGGCCTGTATAACCTCGATCCTGCTGTGCGCTTCTGGGCCACGCCGCCGATTCACGGTTGCCTGACACCTTACGTCGTACATCCGGCGGCATTCACGTTCAAATTGCCCGACAACGTCAGCTTCGCTGAAGGCGCCATCATTGAACCATTATCGATCGGCCTGCAAGCGGCAAAAAAAGCCGTCATCAAACCTGGCGATGTCGCCGTCGTCATCGGTGCGGGCACGATCGGGGCCATGAATGTACTGGCGGCGCTCGCCGGCGGTGCCTCGCGCGTCATCCTGGCCGATTTGGTGCCTGAAAAGCTAGCACTATTCGCCAGCAATGCGGCCGTCATCAGCGTCGACATACGCAGCCAGGACCTCACTACGGTCGTGCAGGAAACGACCAGCGGCTGGGGTGCAGACATCGTGTTCGAGGCCAGTGGCAGCATGCGGGCGTATGACAATATCGTTGACCTGCTGTGCCCAAACGGATGTCTGGTCCTCGTCGGCATGCCGCCTGACAAAGTACCGCTCGACATCGTCGCGATTCAGGCCAAGGAAATCCGCATCGAATCGGTGTTTCGTTATGCCAATATTTTTCCGCGTGCGATTGCCTTGCTTGGCTCTGGCAAGATCGACGTGAAACCATTCATCTCGCGCACATTCAAATTTGAAGATGGCGTACGTGCGTTCGAGGAGGCCGCAAGCGCTAAGCCACACGATATCAAAATCCAGATTGAATTGGCGTGAGCCGGATCCTAAAACGAGGCGTAGAAGATGGCAAATATCTCTTGCAAGCAATTACACAAATCATACGATAACAAATTGCAGGTGCTGCAGCCGTTCGATCTGGACATTGAAGATGGCGAATTCATCGTGCTGCTAGGTCCGTCCGGCTGTGGCAAATCGACGCTGCTGCGGATGGTGGCCGGGCTGGAAGACATTACAGGGGGTGATCTGCTGATCGGCGGCGCGGTCGTCAATGATCTGCCTTCGCGCGAGCGCAACGTGGCGATGGTGTTCCAGAATTACGCGCTGTATCCGCACATGACGGTGCACGAGAACATCGCGTTCGGCCTGCGCCGGCTGAAGGTGCCGGCGCAGGAAATCGAACGTCGCGTCAACGAAGTGGCGCAGATCCTCAATCTTACCAGCTTGCTCGATCGCAAGCCGCGCACGATGTCGGGCGGCCAGCAACAGCGCACCGCGATCGCCCGCGCGATGATCAAGACGCCGCAGGTATTCCTGTTCGACGAGCCGTTGTCGAACCTGGACGCGAAGCTGCGTGCACAACTGCGCGGCGACATCAAACGCCTGCACCGGCGCCTGCGCACGACGACGCTCTATGTCACTCACGACCAACTCGAAGCGATGACGTTGGCCGATCGGGTGGTGCTGATGAACGCAGGGCGCATCGAGCAAATCGGTACCCCGGCTGACATCTATAATCATCCGGCGACATTATTCGCTGCTGGTTTCATCGGCACGCCAGCCATGAATTTTCTTGACGGGGAAATCGACATCGAAGATGGCGTTCCCTTGCTTTGTTGCGCCGGTTATCGTTGGGCACTGGGCAGCCCCCGCTTCGCCTCATTGGTCGCTGGCCAGAAGATCGTGTTTGGTCTACGCCCCAACCATCTGAAGATAAATACTGACACTGCCGAAGCAGGGCAGAGACTGGGTCTCTCATGTGCGATCGATCTGGTCGAATTGCTCGGCGCCGAAGCGCTGTTCAGCTTCCAGTGCAGTACCGTGACACTAACGGCGCTGGTGCCTGCGAGTGCGGCGAACAGCTTGGCGCAAGTCGGCGATGCGCTGGAATTGACTTTTGAAGAAGAGCACATTCATCTTTTTGATGTGGATTCCGGACAATCACTTACTCTGAAGAAACTATACTGACGATACCAATCGATGTTGATTAAATCTACCTGGAGAAATGTCTATGACGCCTGCTTTGGAACTGATACACAAACCGCTGCACGGATCCTTCCGGGCGTGGGCGCATGGTTACCCGCATGAAGTGGCGAAGTGGCATTTTCACCCGGAATACGAAATCCATCTGATCACGACCTCGAGTGGGAAATTTTTTGTTGGCGATTACATCGGCAGTTACCAGCCAGGCAATCTGGTCATCACAGGCCCCAATTTGCCGCACAATTGGGTCAGTGAATTGGACGAGGGTGTGGTCCTGCCAGTACGTGACTTGGTGCTGCAATTTCCGGCTGAATTCATTGAGCACTGCATCTTGTTGCTGCCCGAGTTGCAGCCAGTACAGATGTTGCTCAAGAACGCAACGTGCGGCCTGCAATTTCCGGATGAATTAGGCATGCAGATCATGCCATTGATGACCGAGTTGGTGACGGCCCATGGATGCCGCAGGCTCGAACTATTTTCAAGCTTATTTGATAAATTGTGCGAATGCCGCGAAAAAAAAACCCTGGCGAGTGTCAATTATGATGCCGATATGGGGCGCTACATGTCATCGACGATCAATCTTGTGTTGTCGTACATCAAGCAAAACATCACGCTTGACTTTAATGAAAAGGATGTTGCGGACGTGGCCGAGATGAATATCATCAAATTTACGCGCTTCTTCCGTAAACAAACAGGCGAGTCGTTTGTGCAGTATGTCAATCAGGAACGCATTGCCCTCGCTTGTCAATTGTTGGCGGATACCGACATGAAGGTGACCGATATTTGTTATCGCACAGGTTTCAGCAATCAATCGAACTTCAACCGGCAATTCCTTGCGCACAAAAATATGGCGCCATTGAAGTACCGCACCTGCATGCACTTGAACACCGGCGCTCCGTTCACTCTGGTGCGCGCCGCCTGACGCCGCCGCGCAATCTTTTTTTCTCACTTTTTATTGTGGAGTCCTTTTGACTTATCTTGGTATCGACATTGGCACTTCCGAGGTCAAAGCCATCCTCATCAACGACGAACAGCAAATTCTCGCCAGTAGTGGTGCAGCGTTACGGCTAGCTAGCCCATACCCGGGCTGGTCCGAACAGAATCCGGAAGACTGGTGGCATGCGACGCTGGATGTGATTGCATCGATTCGCGCCGCACAGCCACTTGCATTTTCCGGTTTGCGCGCTATCGCGCTATCGGGTCAGATGCATGGCGCCACTTTGCTCGATAAACAGCAACATGTACTGCGCGCCGCCATTCTCTGGAACGATACGCGCGCCTTTGCAGAGTGTGTCGAACTGGAGGCTCTGGTTCCCGAATCGCGTCGCATTACCGGAAACCAGGTCATGCCCGGATTCACTGCCCCCAAGTTGCTATGGGTGCAGAAATACGAGCCGGCATTATTTCGTGCCGTCAGCAAGGTGCTGCTGCCTAAGGATTACGTTGCGTTAAGACTGACCGGTGAATGTATCTCCGATATGTCAGATGCGGCTGGGACGATGTGGCTCGATGTGGCAAAACGCGACTGGTCCGACCGCATGCTTGCTGCAACCGGATTGGGGCGCGAGCACATGCCGCGCCTTGTCGAAGGCAATCAAGTTGCTGCTCAGGTGCGTCCGGCCTTGTGCACCGAATGGGGAATCACACATGCGGTGATGCTAGCTGGCGGAGCTGGAGATAATGCCGCCGCCGCAGTCGGCCTCGGCATCGTGGAACCTGGGACAGGCTTGCTTTCACTGGGTACGTCCGGCGTCCTGTTTGCCGGTACTGATGAATTCGCCCCGAATCCGGACGACGGTGTCCATGCCTTCTGCCACTGCCTGCCGAACCGTTGGCATCAAATGAGCGTGATATTAAGTGCTGCAGCCAGCCTTGACTGGGTCGCACAATTGACGGGATCGCGCGACATTGGCGAACTAGTGCGTCTGGCAGAAGGCGTAGAGGCCCGAAATGCACCTCTGTTTTTGCCTTATCTCAGCGGTGAGCGCACACCGCACAATGATGCCGATGCGCGCGGCGTGTTCTCCGGACTGAGCATGGCACACAATCGCGCCCATCTGGCCTATGGCGTGATGGAAGGCGTCGCCTTTGCCATGGCTGATGGTTATGCCGCGCTGCGCAATGCCGGTACCGTGTTGCGCGACGCATCTTTTGTCGGAGGCGGTTCGCGCAGCCGCTTTTGGGCCCAGCTTTGCGCAGATGCGACCGGCCTGAACATCCTGCGCCATGACCATGGTGTCGCTGGTGGGACAATGGGCGCGGCCAGGCTGGCGCAGATGGCTGTCACAGGCCGATCGATATCCGATATTTGCACCCGGCCGCCTGTTTTGGAACAGGTTATGCCAAGGGATGCCGAACGCGGCGTGTTACTAGACCGGCTGCAACGTTATCGCGCCTTGTACCCCAAAATGCAGGAGGAGTTCGCCGCCGCCAGCGCAGGACGCTGATGCAGAGGTCTCAAGTCAGAGTCTGGCTAGCCGCGCTTGCGCCAGTGCCTTGCGGGCCAGCACCGGCATCGTTTGGTACCCAGACTGAACCATACATTTATTTGATGCGCCGCACAAAATTTGACGGTTTTTTAATTTGAGGTCTCAAACGGCAAAAAAGTATCAGTTTTTGCCAATTTATTGAGTAGCACGGTCTTAAGTTACTGCATAGAATGATTTGCATAAACCATGACTACGTTATCTGTACAAAACAGATCAGCGCAGCGCAAATCTGCAGGAGACCGCCATGACTATTTTTCATATTGCCTCATCCCCGCCGTTGTTAAGCGTCACTCGCCAATGGACAATGGCCTGTGCCATGGCTGCTCCACGTTGCGCACTGATAGCGTAACTGAACGAGGAGTCATGCAATGACACCAGATCTCGAACTCGTTTGTGTCAGGCCGGATGAATCTTTTACCGCTTGGTCGCACGGCTATCCTTACCGTACCGTACGCTGGCATTTTCATCCCGAGTATGAAATCCAGTTGATTACAGCCACTAGCGGAAAATTTTTTGTCGGTGATTACATCGGCGATTTCGAGCCTGGCAATCTGGTGATGTCGGGCCCTAATTTACCGCATAACTGGGTCAGTAAAATACCCGACAACCAACCGGTTGCGCAGCGCTGCCTGGTGCTTCAATTTTCAAGTGAGTTCATTGCCAATGCCATCGCGGTTTTCCCCGAGATGCACAACGTGGCGACGTTGTTGAGTCAATCGTGCAGCGGCTTGTTATTTACCGCTGCGGCCGGGGACGCTGCCAAGCCGCTGATGCTTGAACTGATCGATGCGCGCGGATTTCGGCGGATTCAGCTGTTTTTATCCTTACTGGAATTGTTGACTGCCGATATCGGGCGCAAGCAATTGACCAGCGCAGGATATGCTCCTGACCCGCTCAATTACATGTCATTGAAGATCAATCTTGCAATTTTGTATATCGGTCAAAAATTATCGACTGAACTGCGAGAGTCGGATCTCGCCACATTGACCAGTCAAAGCGTCAGTTCATTCTCAAGAGCTTTTCGCAAGCATACCGGACTGCCATTTGTCGTCTATGTGAATCAGTTACGAATAAAAAAATCTTGCGAGTTGCTGACCAACGGTGCTCTCAGCATCACGGATATCTGCTACCAGGTCGGGTTCAATAATCTGTCCAATTTCAACCGCCAGTTCCTGGCGCAAAAGGGCATGTCACCGTCAAAATTTCGGCTTTATGACGAGATGAAAATAGCGTATCCGACGCAATCGGATGAAGACTTGACGGATCCACTCGCGGCGGCATGCAACGCGATTTCCCACATGGAGGAATAGCCCCGGGCAGAGGGTATGGCAACGACGTATCGATCGACACTAATCAATGATCGAATTGACATTAAAAAATGAAGGAGACCAGCATGATTCACAATAAAAAAATGATCGCAGTTTTAATCGGTTCACTGTGCAGCGTGGCGTTAAGCAGCCAGGCTGTAGGCGCGCCACTGAAAATAGGCATGTCGTTCCAAGAATTGAATAATCCTTATTTCGTTACCATGCAACAAGCTTTGACGGATGCTGCTGCCACGATCGGCGCCACGGTGGTAGTGACCGATGCCCGGCACGACGTGTCCAAGCAAGTGAGCGATGTCGAAGACATGGTCCAGAAAAAAATTGATATCTTGCTGCTCAATCCGACCGACTCGGTTGGCATTCAGTCTGCAGTGAAGAGCGCGCATGCGGCTGGCGTGATCGTGGTGGCGGTCGATGCCAATGCTCAGGGGCCGGTCGATTCCTTTGTCGGGTCCAAAAATTTCGATGCTGGCCATATTGCCTGCACTTACCTGGCGAAGAGCCTGAATGGCACGGGCGACGTAGCCATACTGGACGGCATTCCGGTCGTACCCATTCTTGAGCGTGTACGCGGTTGCAAGGACGCACTGTCCAAATTCACCGGGATCAAGATCGTCAGCGTTCAAAACGGCAAGCAGGAACGTGACAAGGCATTGACCGTCACTGAAAATATCCTGCAGGCCAACCGCAACCTGAAAGGCATTTTTAGCGTCAACGATACCGGTGCGATGGGTGCATTGGCCGCCATCGAATTGAGCGGCAAGGATGTCAAACTGGTCAGCGTTGATGGTGCACCGGAAGCCATCAAGGCGATCTTAAAGCCTAATTCCAAATTCATCGCTACCGCAGGCCAGTCGCCACGCGACCAGGTGCGTCTGGCGCTGGCCATCGGATTGGCCAAGAAGTGGGGCGCCAATGTTCCGGCCAGCGTGCCGGTCGATGTCAAGCTGGTCGATAAAGTCGAAGCCAAAACCTTCAGTTGGTAACTCTTTGCGCCCTCACGTTGGCAACGCGGGGGCGCGTTCTAATCGACTGCACGAGGCAACGATGAATACGATCTTGAAGTTGGAAAACATTTCAAAAAATTTCCCAGGAGTGAAGGCGCTGTCAGGCATCAATCTGTCCGTCAACAAAGGCGAAATCCACGCGCTGCTGGGCGAAAACGGGGCCGGCAAGTCGACCTTGATGAAAGTCTTGAGCGGAATTTATCGTCCGGACGAAGGTGCCATTTTCATCAATGGAAGCGAACAGAATTTTCATAATTATAACGATGCGATCGATGCCGGGATCGCCATCATTTTTCAGGAATTCAGCCTGGTTCCCTATCTGAATGCGGTGGAGAATATTTTTCTGGGTCGCGAACTGACCAATGCACTGGGCTTGTTGTCCAAGGAGCGCATGCGCCAGCAGGCACAGCAAGTTTTCGACAAGCTCGGGATTGACATTGATATATTGGAAGATATCAGTCGGCTCAGTGTGGCCCAACAGCAGTTCGTCGAGATCGGCAAGGCCTTGTCGCTCAATGCGCGCATCCTGATCCTCGACGAGCCGACTGCCACGCTCACGCCCAAGGAGTCGGAGCATCTTTTTAAGATCATGCGCGAGCTCAGGCAGGATGGGGTGGCGATGATTTTCATTTCGCATCACATGGATGAAATTTTCGAAATCTGCGACCGGGTGACGGTACTGCGCGATGGAAAATTCGTCGGCGTGACCGATACGGCGACTTCCGATATCGACAGTCTGGTCGAGATGATGGTGGGGCGCAAGCTGGAAAGCAGCTTTCCGCCCAAGCCAGCATTGGCGCGGTCGGTGCGCAGGGTATTGGAGGCGAAGGAAGTGTGCATCAACAAAGGCGGGGTGGTCAACAGTTTCCATCTGTGCGAAGGCGAAATTCTGGGCTTTGCCGGACTGGTCGGATCGGGGCGCACCGAGCTGGCGCGCGCGGTGATCGGAGCCGATTCTGCATGGCACAAGGATATTTATATCGACGGAACCAGAGTGGCACTGCGCGATCCGGCCGAAGCGCTGGAAAATGGCATCGGGTTGCTGCCTGAGAGCAGGAAATCCCAAGGCTTGATCGTCGACTTCAGCATCAAGGAAAATATTTCAATCAATAACCTGAACAAGTATCTTGAGCACGGCTTCATTATCGACAAGAAAGCTGAATTACGCGATGCCAGGTCGATGATCGCCACCATCGGCATCAAAACGCCGGGTTCCGACACGGTAGTGGGGACATTAAGCGGCGGCAACCAGCAAAAAGTCGTGATTGCCCGATGGCTCAACCATCACTGCAAGATTCTCATTTTCGACGAGCCCACGCGTGGCATCGATGTGGGTGCCAAGGCTGAAATCTACAAACTGATGCGGCAACTGACCGCTGAGGGCTATTCCATCATCATGATTTCTTCCGAGTTACCGGAAATTGTCGGCATGTGCGATCGGGTCGCCGTGTTCAAGCAGGGTGCCATCGTCAAGGTACTAGAAGCAGGTTCCATCAATTCAAGCGAGGTAATGCGTCATGCAACTGCCGGTAAAATTTAACACCACGTCCTCTTTGCCCACCGCCGCCAATGTGAACTATCGGCTCCCGAAACTGTTGGCAACGATGAAAAAATCGCCGGCTTTTTTTCCCTTCATTGGCTTGATTTTTGTTTTTTTGGTCGCCAGTTTGACGACTGACAATTTCTTGTCATCGGATAATTTGGTCAACATTGCGCGCCAGATTTCGATCAACGCGATCATTGCCGTGGGTATGACCTGCGTCATTCTCAGCGGTGGCATCGATCTGTCGGTGGGGTCGGTCATGGCGCTCACCGGCACGCTGACTGCGGGGTTGATGGTGTCCGGCACCCCTCCTGGTCTAGCCATCCTGATCGGCATCGCCGCTGGCATTGCCTTTGGCGTGGCCAATGGCTTTTTCGTGGCCTACGCAGTGATGCCGCCGATTATTGTCACGCTTGCCACAATGGGCATTGCACGCGGACTGGCGCTCATTTATACAGGCGGTTATCCGGTGGGTGGCTTGCCGGGCTGGTTCGACTTTTTCGGTCGCGGCAGCTTCCTCGGAATTCAGGCGCCTATCCTGATCATGTTACTCGTGTTCGCCGTCGCCTATGTGTTGCTCGAACATACGCCGATCGGTCGCTACATCTATTCAATTGGCGGCAATGAAGAAGCCACGCGGCTGACCGGTGTACGCGTTACCCGCTACAAATTGGTGGTCTATGCGATCAGCGGTTTCACCGCATCGATCGCCGGACTGGTCCTGACATCGAGATTGATGAGCGGGCAACCCAACGCCGGCGTCTCGTTCGAACTGGACGCCATCGCTGCAGTCGTCATGGGCGGCACATCCATCAACGGCGGGCGCGGATCGATCATCGGCACGCTCATCGGTGCCGTCATGCTGGGCGTGCTAAACAACGGCTTGAATATGATGGGCGTGTCGCCTTATCTTCAAAACATCATCAAGGGCATCATCATTTTGCTCGCCATTTACATCAGCCGCAGTACCGGCAAGCGGGCCTGATCCCGATTCCACCACACGTTCACTTACATTCATCACCCATGGAGCCAAAATGAAATATACGGAAATTGATATGCAGGCCGTTGTTTGCCACGGGCCGAAGGATTATCGCTTGCAAAAAATCAAGCGCCCCATCCCCGGCCGCAATGAACTGCTGATCAGGATTGCCGCATGTGGCATTTGCGCCAGCGACTGCAAATGCCATTCAGGTGCTGCTATGTTCTGGGGTGGCGACGGACAACCTTCATGGGTCAAGCCACCAGTGGTGCCCGGGCATGAATTCTTCGGTTACGTCGTCGAAGCGGGCGAAAGCGGAGAGGATCATTTCGGAGTCAAGATTGGTGATCGCATCATTGCCGAACAGATTGTTCCGTGCGAAAAGTGCCGTTTCTGCAAATCCGGAAAATATTGGATGTGCGAAGTGCACAATATCTTCGGCTTCCAGCGCGATGTGGCTGATGGCGGCATGTCCGACTACATGCGCATTCCGCCGAGCGCGATCGTGCACAAGATTCCCGCCGCGATCTCGCTGGAAGACGCAGCCATCATCGAGCCGATGGCGTGTGCCATCCATACCGTCAACCGCGCGGAAGTGCAACTCGACGATATTGTCGTGATCGCCGGCGCCGGACCGTTGGGCCTGATGATGACTCAGATAGCACATCTGAAAACACCGAAGAAGCTGGTCGTGATCGATCTCGTGCAAGAGCGCCTCGACCTGGCCATCAAATACGGCGCCGATGTCGTCATCAATCCACTGCGGGACGATGCGCTGGCCATCATCCGCAGTCTCACCGATGGCTATGGTTGCGATGTCTACATTGAAACTACCGGCGCTCCTGCTGGCGTGACGCAGGGACTGAACCTGATTCGCAAGCTGGGCCGCTTTGTCGAGTTCAGCGTGTTTGGCAAGGAAACCAGCGCCGACTGGTCGATCATCGGCGACCGCAAGGAGCTCGATGTCCGTGGTGCGCATCTGGGACCGTATTGCTATCCGGTGGCGATCGATCTATTCGAGCGCGGGCTCATCACGTCGCAAGGGATCGTCACGCACGATTTCCCACTGGACCAATGGGAGCAAGCCTTTGCGCTGGCCAATTCCACCGATTCGATCAAAGTATTGCTAAAACCAGGCGCTCCCTGATGGGCGCCATGGACTACGTGATCGGTGTCGATATCGGCACCCAGAGCACCAAGGCGCTGCTGGTCGATCGCTGCGGCGGCATCGTCGCACAGCATGCGAAAAGCTATCAGGTCGCCACGCCCAAGCCGCTCTGGGCCGAGCAATGGCCGCAAGTCTGGTTCGATGCGGTAGTCGAGTGCATCGCGCAAGTGGTCCAGAAAAGCGGATTGCCTCCGGCGCGCATCAAAGGCATCTGTGTAAGCAGTCTGTACGGCGGCTCGGGGATTGCCGTCGATGCACAAATGCAACCGTTGCATCCGTGTCTGATCTGGATGGACCGGCGTGCCCATGAAGAAGCGGATTGGGTCAAGGCGACAATGGACCAAGAGCGCCTGTTCGACATCACCGGCAATGGCATCGACAGCTATTATGGCTACACCAAGATGCTGTGGATCAAGCGCCACCAGCCCGACATCTGGCGCCGCATCCACCAGTTTTTGCCGCCCAACAGTTACATCAACTATCTGCTGTGCGGCGAAGTCGCCGTCGACCACAGTTCGGCCGGCAACATCGGTGGCGTGTACGACATGGAGCAGCGCTGCTGGTCGCAAGAAATGCTGGAGCGACTCGATATTCCTATGAGCATGATGCCGCCGCGTTTGCTCGATTCCAGCGCCGTGGTGGGCGCTCTGTTGCCGGCGATGGCGCAGCAACTCGGCTTGATGCCGGGTACTTTGATCATGGCCGGTGGCATCGATGCCGCGGTGGCCACCTTTGCCGCCGGGGTCAGCCGTCCCGGTCATCATGTGGCAATGATCGGCACCAGCATGTGCTGGGGCTATATCAATCAGCAAGTCGATGCGCGCCATGGCTTGATCAGCATGCCCCATGTTCATAATGGCCGTCAGGACCTGTACATTTTTGGCGGCGCCATCACCGCCGGGGCTTCGGTGAGCTGGTTTCGCGACGAGTTTTGTCAAGCCGAAGTGGCGGCGGCCCGGCAGATCGACAGTGGCGACGCTCATCGTCTGCTGGAAGAAAAGGCGCAAAAAATTCCGCCCGGGTCCGACGGTGTCGTGTTTTTGCCCTACCTGATGGGAGAGCGCAGCCCGATCTGGGATGCCAAGGCCAGCGGCGCTTTCATCGGTCTGAGCCTGTATCACACGCGGATGCATCTGTACCGCGCCGTGCTGGAAGGCGTCGCTTTTGCGCTCAAGCACAACATCGATGCCGGTGCAAAAGGCGCTCAGTCGCTCGACAACAAGCTGATCGTCGTCGGCGGTGCCGCCCATTCCGATCTGTGGATGCAAATCATCGCCGATGTGACCGGTTATCCGGTTCACACGATCGAAGAAAATGTCGAAGCGGCAATGGGTGCAGCCTTGCTTGCCGCCCTCGGCGCCGGATTGATCGATGACCAAACGGCGCAACAAGGTTGGGTCACGCTGATCCCCCGGGCTGTGCCCGAACCTGCTGCGGTTGCCGCTTATCAGCACGCATTCGGCTTGTATTGCGACAGTTACCCTGCGCTGAAGCCCATCATGCACCGCATTCATCACGCTGATGTTGCTTAGCTGTATCAAGAGTTTTCTCCTTCGCATCCAATGACTTTTTCAGGCGCCATCATGAATCAACTTGAGCAACTCAAGCAGTACACTACCGTTGTCGCCGATACTGGCAATTTTCAGGAATTGAAAGCGTTCGCGCCCGACGATGCAACGACGAATCCGTCGCTGGTTTGGAAGGCGGTACAGGACCCGATTTATCGGCCGCTGCTGGATAAAACCATGCAAGACCATCAAGGCCAGTCGGAAAGCGAGATCATCGATCGCTTGCTGGTCGCCTTCGGCATCGAAATCTTGCAACTGATTCCGGGCCGCGTCTCGACGGAAACCGATGCCCGCTTGTCTTTCGATACGCAAAAAACAATCGACAAAGCCCGCACGCTGATCGCGCTTTACGAAGCGGCAGGGATGCCCCGTGAGCGCATCCTGATCAAAATTGCCTCCACGTGGGAAGGCATCCGCGCCGCTGACGTGCTGGAAAGGGAAAGCATACGCTGCAACATGACGTTGTTGTTCGGATTGCCACAGGCGATTGCCTGTGCCGATGCTGGCGCGCAATTGATTTCTCCCTTTGTCGGCCGGATTTATGATTGGCACAAGAAATCAAGCGGACTGGAATATTTCGGAGCCGATGATCCCGGCGTGCAATCGGTCAAGCGGATTTACAGTTATTACCGAAAATTTGGCTACCAAACCGAGGTCATGGGCGCTAGCTTCCGGAATGTGTCCCAGATAGCCGAACTTGTGGGATGCGATTTGCTCACGATCAGCCCGGTATTGCTGCAAACATTGACTGACAGCGATGCCCCGCTGGCACGCAAGCTGAGTACGGAAATGGCGCAAACGAGCGATATTCAAAAAGTAACTTTAAATGAGCCGATGTTCCGCCTGATGCTTAACGATGATCCGATGGCAACGGAAAAATTGTCGGAGGGCATACGCATTTTTTGCGCTGATACCGTCAAACTGGAACAGATGATCCGGAAATTAGGGTGATTTCTCAACAGCGCATGCTGCCTACCTGAAAGCTGGCAGAGAACAGAAGTCGACAACCACAAGACAATAACAACAAGGAGGATCAGATGCAGTTCGATTTCCGGCATAAAAAATTCATCGTGACCGGCGCCACCAGCGGTATAGGCCGGGTCACCGCGCAACTGTTGCGCGCCTCCGGTGCCGAGGTCGTCGCGGTAGGCCGCAACACGGAATCTTTGGCGAGTTTGCAGTTGGAAACCGGTTGTCAGCCATTGCAACTCGACATCGCCGACAGTAGCGCCATCGAAGCTGCGCTATCCCGGGTACACGATATTGATGGCCTGGTGAACTGCTCCGGCATTACGCTGCTTGAATCGTGCCTGAAGCTCGATGGCGATGATTTCGACCGCATCATGGCCGTCAACGCGCGCGGCGCTGCGCTCGTGTCGCGCCATGTGGCGCAGCGCATGATTGAGCAACAGCGCACAGGCAGCATCGTCAACGTCTCCAGTCAGGCGGCCTTGGTCGCGCTGGAAGATCATCTGTATTACTGCGCGTCCAAAGCGGCGCTCGATGCGATCACACGCGTCATGTGTCTTGAACTCGGGCCGCACGGTATCAGAGTCAACAGCGTTAACCCGACTGTTACATTGACGCCTATGGCGCAGCAGGCATGGAGCGATCCGGCGAAGCGCGATCCGATGCTGCAAGCGATTCCGTTACGCCGTTTTGCACAGCCGCTGGAAGTTGCCGCTCCGATCCTGTTTTTGCTTAGCGATGCTGCATCAATGATCAGCGGCGTCAGTTTGCCGGTCGATGGCGGCTATACCTGCCGCTGAAGCGTTGCTGTACAAGTGATCAAGGCCTGTGTCATTTTCAGAAGACGACTGCACAAACTGTCAGAAGTCGTCTGCAGAGACTCAGATTACTGCTTGGGCAGCAATTTTTCACCATCAGGTCGCAATTTGCCTTGGGGAGAGACATGCCAATACAGTGTCTATCGGGTAACCCCGAGCTTTTTGCAAAGATCTCCGACCTTGGTTTCCGGTTGCCCCATCGCCGCCATTGCCATGCGCAGTTTAGTGATAGTCATCTTGAACGTCCGGCCGCCATTACGGCCTCTTGCTCGCGCCGAAGCCAATCCGGCAACTGTGTGCTCTGAGGTCAGCTAGCGCTCGAACTCGGCAAGGGCGGCGAAAATGCCGAAGACCAGCTTGCAGGCTGTGGGCGTGGTGTCGATTGCTGTGCTATGCCCGCATAGCACCTTCAGTCGCACACGCCGACCGACTAGGTCATGCACCGTGTTGATCAGATGGCGCAGATCCCGGCCGAGCCGGGCAAGCTTCCACACGGCCAGCGCATCACCTTCGCGCAGCGCCTCGAGATAGGCCAGAAGACCAGGGCGGTCTTCCCGCTGGCCTGACACCTGATTCTCATATAAGTGCAGCTGTCATTTTCAGAAGACGACTGCACCAGTTCATTGGGCTGGCCGCCGTGTGTGCTTATGACTCCTGAACGTGACGTGTCAGAAGTCCTATGCACGAAATGCCGCGAGAGGCCGGGAGTGCTCAGAAGTCACATACACGGCGCGACGAAGCAGGAACTGCCGCAAATTCCGGCGATCAACCGACAAGTTGCCATGATGCGATCTGCCAAGTGTCCGAATGTTCGCGAGGCTGCTGGACAGCTCAAGATCGGCAGGGCCGCTCTATACGTCGCCCTGTAAGCAACGAGTGCAGCCCACTCCTGACGTTACGTGCAGTCGTCTTCTGAAAATGATACACGCACGCCAACTGAACACTTTTATCGCCTTCTACGCCTGCCTGCGCGTGTCGATCGACATGCAGGGCATCAACAAGCTCGACGTGCTCGAGTACTGCGCCGCGCAAAAGCTCGGCATGCCCGACATGGTCTCGGACACGATCAGCGGTAGGGTGGACTAATAGCAGCGCGAAATCGGTAAACTCTTGGGGCGCTGTGCGCCCGACGACGTGCTGGTGGTGGCCGAGATATCGCGCCTGACCCGGTCCGCGTGTGACTTTCTGAATTAGCTGCGTCGATTTGGAAATTGCTGCGACACGCACTTTTCCGAGGACTGTAGGAAACATGCCGTGGTATGCTTGAAAAAGAGGCAAAGCGCTTCTCACTCTGAATAAAACACTTTTCAATCCTCTTCAGAGAGTCACCATGGCACAAGCAGCAGTTCTCAAGCCGGGCCAGTACCGGCATCTACTCCTTCTCACCGAAGCCACTAACCGCGACCATGAGCGCGATATTCTTGTCCTATTGTTGGGTATCCACGTCGGCATGCGCGTGTCAGAAATCGCGCAAATCGAGGTCGGCGATGTCTTATTTCCTTCCGGTGCGATCCGGCAAGAAGTATCTCTTTGCGTTTTCATCACGAAGGGGTGCCGCCAGCGCTGCATCTATCAGACCAATCGCACTTTGATTGAAGCGCTGGATCGTTACCTGGCGCACCGGATCGAACGGCGTTGGCGCATGAGTGACGACGCGAAAAAGTATCGCGGCCCGCGTGCGGACAGCAAGCTGATCCTGACCTTCAAGGGCTA
>CANFGA010000011.1 GCA_947446335.1 Oxalobacteraceae bacterium
CGGAACCCGACGAAGCGAAGTGGGATTCGAAATGGGGCCAGGGCCGCCCGGGCTGGCACATCGAATGTTCGGCCATGTCGTGCGCCTTGCTCGGCGAGCAATTCGACATCCACGGCGGCGGCGCCGACCTGCAGTTTCCGCACCATGAAAACGAGATCGCCCAGTCCGAAGGCGCGTTCGGCCATACCAGCGTCAACTATTGGGTGCACAACGGTTTCGTGCGCCTCGATAATGAAAAAATGTCCAAGTCCTTGGGCAATTTTTTCACGATCCGTGACGTATTGAAGAAATTCGATGCCGAAGTGATCCGTTTCTTCATCTTGCGCGCCCATTACCGCAGTCCGCTCAATTACTCCGATGTTCATCTCGATGATGCGCGCACTGCGCTGACCCGTCTCTACACCGCGCTGTTGGGCATCGACATTGCACCAAGCGAGATCGACTGGAGCGAAGCGTACGCCGTGCGCTTCGCGCAAGCGATGGATGACGACTTCAACACGCCGCTGGCGCTAGCCGTGCTGTTCGAACTGGCCACTGAATTGAACAAGAGCAAAAGCGCGGCGCAAGCTGCCCAGTTGAAGGGCCTGGGCGGTGTGCTCGGTTTGCTCGAGCGCGCACCGCAGCAATTCTTGCAAGCGGCCATCGGCCCAAGCGAACAGTTGTCCGAAGTGGCGATCGTGCAAGCGATCATCCGCCGCATCGCCGCCAAGAAAGAGCGCGACTTTGCCGCCTCCGATAGCATCCGCGCCGAACTGCTGGCTGCTGGCATCATTCTCGAAGACAAGCCGGACGGCTCGACTAATTGGCGCCGCGCATGATGGCGCTGACAACCGACAAGGCCGGCTCCGGCGCGCGGGTGCCGAGTTACTGGGAAGAGGCGAAAGCCGAGCTGATCAAGCGCGACCGGATCATGAAGAAGCTCATTCCACAATTTGGCGACTTGCATCTGGTCGGTTACGACGATCCGTTTTCGACGTTGGCGCGCTCGATCGTGGGTCAGCAAATCACGCCCAAATCGGCCGCTGCGGCTTGGAAAAAACTGTTGCTGGTGTGCCCGAAATGCACGCCGACACAAGTGCTGAAGGCGGGCGCCGAGCAATTGGCCAGCTGTGGCTTGTCCAAACGCAAGACCGTCTACATACTCGACCTGGCCGATCACTTCAAGGCCAAGCGGGTGCACGCGCATCAATGGGATCAGATGGACGATGAAGCTGTCATCGCCGAACTGGTGCAGATCCGTGGCATCGGACGCTGGACCGCGGAGATGTTCTTGATCTTCAATCTGATGCGCCCCAACGTATTTCCGCTCGATGACCCGAGCCTGATTCAGGGCATCAGCGTCAATTATTTTTCCGGCGAACCGGTCTCGCGCAGCGATGCGCGTGAAGTGTCTGCCAACTGGGAACCATGGCGCACCGTGGCCACATGGTATCTGTGGCGCAGCCTGGAGTCAGCGCCGACACCCGTTCCAACCGAATAATGACCCGCGGCACCACGCTGCGCCGCGCAACAACCAGGGGCTACAATGATCAAAACCACTTTCCTCAGCTTTGAGCAGCCGATCGCCGAGCTCGATTCAAAAATAGAAGAACTGCGCTTCGTGCAGGATGATTCCGCGGTCGACATCTCCGAAGAGATCGATCGGCTGGCCAAGAAGAGCCAGCAATTGACCAAGGATATCTATGCCAAGCTGACGCCGTGGCAAGTGGCGCAAATTGCGCGCCATCCGCAGCGCCCGTACACGATGGATTATGTGAATGCCATCTTCACCGACTTCCACGAGTTGCATGGCGACCGTACCTACGCCGACGATCTGTCGATGATCGGCGGTCTGGCGCGCTTCAACGGCCAGCCTTGCATGGTCATTGGCCACCAGAAAGGGCGCGACACCAAGGAGCGCGCATTGCGTAACTTCGGCATGCCCAAGCCCGAAGGCTATCGCAAGGCGATGCGCTTGATGAAACTGGCCGAGAAATTCTCGCTGCCGATCTTCACCTTCGTCGATACGCCGGGCGCCTTTCCCGGCATCGATGCCGAGGAGCGCAACCAGTCGGAGGCGATCGGCCACAATCTGTATGTGATGGCCGAGTTGAAAGTGCCTTTGATCGCCACCATCATCGGCGAAGGCGGCTCCGGCGGCGCTCTGGCGATCGCGGTCGGCGATGCGGTGCTGATGCTGCAATATGCAACCTATGCGGTGATCTCGCCCGAAGGCTGCGCCTCGATCCTGTGGAAGACGTCCGAGCGCGCCGCCGATGCGGCTGAAGCGCTGGGCTTGACCGCGCATCGCCTGAAAGCGATGGGCTTGATCGACAAGATCATCAATGAACCGCTCGGTGGTGCGCACCGCGATCCGGCCCAGATGGCGACGCTGCTCAAGCGCGCGCTGGCCGACACGCTGCGCCAGTTCACCGGCATGAAGACCAAGGATTTGCAGGATGCGCGTCACGACAAGCTGATGAGCTACGGCAAATTCAAGGAAACCACGCCTCAGGAGTAAGCTTGAACACATTGCAACACACCCTCGCGCGCGCTCTGGCCGATCTGGGACCAAAGGCGCACGGGCCGATCGCGATCGCCTACAGCGGCGGTCTCGATTCGACAGCGCTGCTGCACCTGGCGCAAGAGCATGCGCAAAAGCACCAGATCGCGCTGCACGCATTGCACATTCATCACGGCATCAGCCGCAACGCCGATGCCTGGCTCGAGCACTGCGAACGCACCTGCGCGCAACTGGGCATCGCTTTCGAGGCGCGCCGCGTCACGCTCGATCTCGATGACAAGGAGGGCACCGAAGCGGCTGCGCGCAAGGCCCGTTATGGCGCGCTGGGTGCGTTGTGCCACGAACACGGGGTCAAGCTGCTGCTGAGCGCCCACCATCAGGATGATCAAGCCGAAACGGTGCTGCTGCAATTGCTGCGCGGCTCCGGCGCGGCCGGCTTGTCGGGCATGGAAGGGGCCAATGTGGCACCCGAATTGCTCGGTTATCCCGATCTGGTGATGGCGCGTCCGCTGCTGTCGGTCTCGCGCCGGCAATTGGCGTCCTACGTCGCCGCGCACCAGTTGCAGCACGTCGAAGACGAGTCGAACAGCGACCCGCGCTATGCCCGCAATGCGCTGCGGCTGCAGGTGATGCCGGCTCTGGAGCATGCTTTTCCCGGTTTTCAGGAGCGCTTCGCGCGCAGCGCCCAGCATGCGCAAGCGACGCAGCGGCTCTTGGATGAACTGGGCGAGCTGGACCTGGCGCACTGCCTCGATGGCGATGGTGTCGACATCAGCAAGTTGCGCCTGCTCAGCCGCGATCGCAGCTACAACCTGGTGCGCCACTGGTTTGCCACGCGCAGCTTGCGCATGCCCTCGACCGCCTGGTTGTCGCAAATGCTGACCCAGTTGCTCACTGCGCGCCCGGATGCCCAGTTGCTGGTGAGTCACCCCGAATGCGACGTGCGGCGCTACCGCGACCGTTTGTTTTTGAAACCCCGGCTGGCGCGTTTGCCCGGGATGGCAGATCCCGATGATGAAGCGTTTCCGGGCCACGGCTGGCTCGGGCATGAGATCGAAACGCCGCCATCGGGCGCGTCCTTCACTTGGCAAGGCGAGGCTCAGATGGCTTTCCCCGATTTTGGCGGCGTTTTGCATTTCGATGTCAGTTTACGCGGCTTTGATGCACAGTGGCTGCGCCAGCAAACGTTGACGATCGATTTTCGAAAGGGCGGCGAGCGCCTGAAGCTGGCCGCGAACCGGCCGACCCGCGCGCTGAAATACCATTACCAGGCTTTCGACGTGCCATCTTGGGAGCGTCCGCGTCTGCCGATTCTTTCTGCCGGCAAGTCACTGCTGTTTGCCGCCGGCATCGGCATGGATAGCCTGCACTTGAGCGAGGCCGACGCGCCGCGCATCGCAGTGCGTTGGCAGAGCGGGGCAGGGTAGCGCAGCTGTTGCAACTGCAGTGCAAATGGCGCTGGCGCAGGTCTTTTGCCTTGTCATTTTGTATTGCAGCATGTAGAGTAAAGCCCTTCTTTTTTATTACTTATTGAACAGAATTTCCACTCTTATGGCATTAATCGTCCACAAATACGGCGGCACGTCGATGGGATCGACCGACCGCATCAAGAATGTCGCACTGCGCGTTGCCAAATGGCACGATGCAGGTCATCAAGTCGTTGTCGTGCCGTCGGCGATGTCCGGCGAAACCAACCGCCTCATTGGCTTGGCGCGCGAAATCATGGAGCAACCCGATCCGCGCGAACTCGACATGATCACCTCGACCGGCGAGCAAGTGTCGGTCGGCCTGCTGTCGATGGCGCTGCTGGCGATCGGCAAGCAAGCGGTGTCGTATGCCGGTTGGCAAGTGGCGATCAAGACCGATTCGGCCTTCACCAAGGCCCGCATCCAGTCGATCGACGATGAAAAAGTCAGACGCGATCTCGACGCCGGCAAGATCGTCATCATCACTGGCTTCCAGGGTGTCGATGAGCAAGGCAACATCGCCACCCTCGGGCGCGGCGGCTCCGACACCTCGGCAGTAGCGGTGGCGGCAGCGCTGAAGGCGGCCGAGTGCCTGATCTTCACCGATGTCGACGGCGTCTACACGACCGACCCGCGCGTGGTCTCCGAAGCGCGCCGCCTGAAGACGGTGACTTTTGAAGAAATGCTGGAAATGGCATCGCTGGGATCGAAAGTGCTGCAAAGCCGCTCGGTCGAATTTGCCGGCAATTACCGCGTCCCGGTGCGCGTGCTGTCGTCGCTGACCGACCCGATGCTGGCGCTGGAAGAAGAAGCCAATTCGGGCACCCTGATCACGTTTGAGGAAGAGACCAACATGGAACAAGCAGTCATTTCGGGCATCGCGTTCAATCGCGACGAGGCAAAAATCACCGTGCTGGGCGTGCCGGACCGTCCTGGCGTCGCGTTCAACATCCTGGGCCCGGTCTCGGAAGCGAACATCGAAGTCGACATGATCATCCAGAACCAGTCGGTCGATGGCAAGACCGACTTCACGTTCACCGTCTCGCGCGGCGAATACAATAACGCGATGGCAGTGCTGAACGCGACCAAGGAAGAGATCGGCGCGGCCAGCATCATCGGCGACGCCAAGGTATCGAAGATCTCGGTGGTTGGCGTGGGCATGCGCAGCCATGTCGGCGTGGCATCGACGATGTTTCGCACGCTGGCCGAAGAGGGCATCAATATCAAGATGATCTCGACTTCGGAAATCAAGATTTCGGTCCTGATCGATGAGAAATACATGGAATTGGCGGTGCGCGCGCTGCACAAAGCCTTCGATCTGGAAAATCCGGCATAATTATTTTCAAAAAAGTGCCTGCTTGACTTGACCAAACCGGATTCAAAAGTTACCATCGTGGCCTTCTGATCTGGTCTGCAAGACGGAGCTGAAAAAGTTGATTAGTTTCAACAAGGAGACGTGGCCGAGTGGCCGAAGGCACATCCCTGCTAAGGATGCATACGGCTTATACCTGTATCGTGAGTTCGAATCTCACCGTCTCCGCCAGTATTACAAGAAAGCCCCCAAGTCATCAACGACTTGGGGGCTTTCTGCATTTCATGCCCACACGGCAACCCACGAGGCTCTTGAAAATTTTCTTTCGGTGGCAACGACGACACGACGCCGGGCCGCGATCAGGCCGGGCCGCGATCAGGCCGGGCCGCGACCAGGCCGGGCCGCGATCAGGCCACAGCCAAGCTGGCGCAGCAAAGGACTGTCACCCTCACCCAGCTGCGTACTGCCCTACGGTGCCATGTCTTGCGCGGGACGCGCCCACAGATTGATGTCGCCTTCTCTGGCCAGCAGATCGATCTTCGCCAGTTCTTCCGCAGTAAAGGCCAGGTTGTCGAGCGCGCCGACATTTTCGCGGATTTGTTGCGGGCTGCTCGCGCCGATCAGCGTCGAAGTCACGCGCGGATCGCGCAGCACCCATGCCAATGCCATTTGGGCCAGGCTCTGACCGCGCGACTTGGCAACTTCGTTGAGCAGCCTGACATGCGTCAGATTTTTTTCGCTCAGGTGCTCGGCTTTGAGCGAATCGCCGCCAGGGCGGTTGATGCGGGCGTCCTGCGGAATGCCGTTCAGATATTTATCGGTCAGCAAGCCCTGCGCCAGCGCCGTGAAGGTGATGCATCCGATGCCCTCTTGTGCCAGGGTATCGAGCAAGTCGGATTCGATCCAGCGGTTGAACATGTTGTACGACGGCTGATGAATCAGGCAAGGTACCTTGTAAGCTTGCAACAAGCTGGCCATTTCCCGTGTTTTTGCTGCCGAATAGGAAGAGATGCCGATGTACAGTGCCTTGCCCTGTTGCACCATGCTGGCCAGTGCGCCGGCGGTTTCTTCCAGCGGCGTATCCGGATCGAAGCGGTGCGAATAGAAAATATCGACATAATCGAGCCCCATCCGCGCCAGGCTCTGGTCCATGCTGGCCAGCAGATACTTGCGCGAGCCGCCGCCTTGGCCATAGGGCCCGGGCCACATGTCCCAGCCCGCCTTGCTCGAGATGATCAATTCATCGCGGTGCGGCTTGAAATCCTGCTTGAAAATGGTGCCGAAATTGCTCTCCGCACTGCCGTAGGGGGGGCCGTAATTGTTGGCCAAGTCAAAATGCGTGATGCCAAGATCGAAGGCGGTGCGCAGCATCGCGCGCTGCTGTAGCAAAGGCGTGCTGTCGCCAAAATTGTGCCACATGCCCAGCGACAAGGCTGGCAGTTTCAAGCCGCTGCGACCGCAATGGCGGTATGGCATGCGGTCATAACGATCAACAGATGGAAGGTAGTGCATCAGTTTCCTTTAAAAAATATGGTTATCGATTGCAAAGCAGCGTGCTCATCGTAATGCAGATGCCGGTTTGTCGCTGAAACTGGTTGCTTCCGAACCACTGGCTTCGATCTTGCTCACGCCCAACAGATCGATGCTCACCGCAAGAAGCCATCCACGACGACGTGACCCTGACCGGCATCTACAACGTGCTGGAAAAGCTGCGTACCGGTGCAGCGCTCACGCCAAAAGACAAGATGCTGCATGAACATGGCCTGGTCGGCGTGCTGAAAACCTTGCACAACGAGCTCGATATCGACGCCATCGCCGCCAATTTCAGCCGCCGCGGACGCTGGCTGCGCTGGGACGCATCCACGCCCAAAGTGCGACGCTGTGGGTTAACGTTCGCTAGGGTTGCATTGGTTTAGCCTTTGACAAGGCGACAGCGCCGGTTTTTCAGCGTGCGCCGGTTGTTAACCCCGATCGCGCTAGTCCAGACCGTGAATGCTCATGCCCAGGCGCATTTCCGACGTGATATAGGCGTAACAGGTGCGTGCATCCTGGGACAGTTCGAGAAAGCTGATGGTCCGGTGTTGCCATGCGTCGAAATCGGGATCGTCCGGCCCTGGCGTCAGATCGCGCAGCCCCATGCTCCAGTCGATGAAGATGCGGCGCCGGGCTGGAGCCTCGATCACGATGCCCGCCTCAAGGTGGCGCGGATCGATCTTGATTTTTTCAAACAGCGCAAGTACGGCCTCGCGCGGGCCTTCCAGCATTTGCATGAAGTAGCCGTCTTGATGGATCAGGCAACCGGTGATGCCGACCGAACGATTGTAATCGCGCGATTTTTTCAGCAATTCGTTGAGCGCCTGTCCCGACATCGGCACCGCGGCCCGGCTGACATAGATCAGGAAGTGGAGGGCGGTGGCTGGCATATCAATGGGCAGCGGCAGATGGTCGCTCCCTGCCATCGGCATCTCCATGTTCCATTGAAGAATCGGAACCAGCATCTCGATCTTCAATCCTTTGCCAGGACTGCTTTTTATCGCTACCGTACCGCCGAAGCTGCGGATCCGCTCCTCGATTCCGGCCAGCCCGAACGTGTTTTCCTTTTTTTTGCAATCGGAACACAGCCCGATCCCGTCATCGCCTATTTTTATTGATAATTTATTATTTTTTCGGTGGATTTCAATCTCGACCAAGTTGGCCTTCGCATGCCGCATGATGTTGCTTAACGACTCCTGGACGATGCGAAACATGGCCGTCGTATAGTGTTCTTCGAGCACCAGTTCATCGGCATCCATGCACAGCCGACAGGCGATCCCGCTGCGCTGCTGGAATTGTTTCACCTGCCATTCGATGGCGGCTTTCAATCCCAGTTCCAGCACGCCGGGACGCAAGTCATTGATGATGTACCTGACCGACTTGATGGTGGCGTCGACCTGCCCCAGGATCATCTGGATTTCTTTTCTTGCCGTGGCGGGCAAGCCTTCAAGCGCCGCTATTCTCGACAGGTCGATGCGCAGCACCATCAGATTTTGTCCCAGATCATCGTGGATATCACGCGCAATGCGCATGCGTTCAACTTCCTTGCTCCTTTCCTGATGACTGGCCAGTCTCTGCAATTCGGCTTGGGCAGCGCGCAATTTTTCCAATGCAATGACCTTCAGCTCGCTCTTCAAATGCGCGGCGATCTGTTGTTCGCTTGCCCGCCACGCAATGCTGTGGCCCCGGACTTCTTGCTGCCATATGGCGAAGGATCTGCGCGGCGCCAAACGGGCACCTAGCGGGCCCATCTGAACCGATTTTTCAGGATTGCCGGCCCAACGCAGGTTCTCGATCTGTTCATTGCGGAACCAGAAAATATAGCCGTCTTGCTCCGGATCGAAGCAAATGGCCATGGCGCCACACACGGCTGACGCGCGACCCTTGAAGGGCATGCCTGATGCCGGCAAGTGGCTGCAGGCAAACGGCTGCGCACCGGTTGGCAACAGACCCCGGGCGATGAGATCGAGGATCTCTTCTGGCGCGGGCGTCTCGCCATGGCTGGCGCAGACGCCGCCCAGGGTCACGGCATAGCCTTGGGCGTCGACGATGGACAACATCGCGTCGCGGCAGCCATCAAAGGCATGCAACATGGTCGCAGCGCTATCGGCTGCCGCGAGCAGCGTCTTCTTGAACTCGTCGACGCTGCGCAGTTCACGCAAGTCCACTTCGGCGATGTGCCGCTCGACGAGTGCGCTGACAATATCGGACAGCACCACGCATGACATGCGCAGAGCGTGCGGCACCAGGCGCGGCGTCATATGGTGGCAAGCGAACAGCCCCCGCAGCCGACCACTGACGACGATGGATATGCTCATCGAAGCGGCGATGTCCATGTTCTTGAGGTATTCGAGATGCACTGGCGAGACACTGCGCAACACGCTGTGGCTCATGTCCAGCGGCGCACCGGTCAAGCCATTATGGGATGGCTTGACCGGCACCGCGATGTAATTGCAATCGGCAATCCAGCGAATCGGGTTGGCCACGTAGAGCCGGCGCGCTTGTGGCGGAATGTCGCCGGCCGGAAAGCGCAAGCCGAGCAAGGTATCCATGCTCTCCAGTTTGCTTTCCGTGAGGACGACACCGCTGTCGTCTTGCAAGAACTGATATGCCATGACGCGATCAAAACCCGTCAGGCGACGGATCTCGCCCACTGCCACATCGAGCATGCCGTGCAAGCTTGCGGCGCCGCAAATGCGGCTGATGGCAAGCGGGGCCATGTGTGCCTGTTGTTCAAACGGGGGCGCCGTATGCTCGAGATGCTTTTCCAGTTCGACCATGAGCAAGCCTTCCGAGTGGTGCATGACGACATCGAAGGTGGCTTGATGAATTTGCAAGGTGATGGATGCGCTCGCTTGATCGGGTGCGCCTTCGTAATCTTGCATCGCGGCGCGTGCCGCGCTGCCAAGATGGCGCTCGCCAAACAGTTCGCCGATGCCCGGCAGGGCGCCGAGCAGGGTGGCGGCGTTTTCGCTGCAGGCAGCGAGGGTGCCGTTTGGATACAGGACAAGCAAGGCACCGTGCGGCTGTATGCTGCCCGGTATGTGGATTGCTTCGGATTGGCAGCGTTCCAGCGCTTGCTCTTCGATGGTCGTGACCAGCAAGGAATGGCTCATGCGATGGCTGTTTCTTGAAACCAGCCATCGAGCGATTCAAATGTGCTGCGCGCCGACGCCGCAGCCAGCGCCATATCGGCTGGCGAGCGCAGGTGCTGCTCTGCGCTGGCGCGAAAGGTTAGCCATTTGCTGCCCACCGTGTCGCCATAGCCCGCCAGCCAGCGCGCGGGCCAGGGGTGGAGCGCCGGCCCCATGGTCTTGCGCAAGACCTGACTGCCCATCTGCGCACCTTCGATGACATAGGCGACGCCAAAGCGTTCTGCCAGCGTATCCATTTTCGGCCGATGCGGCGAGCGGGCAATCTCGGGCCCCACGCCGGTGCCAAATCCAGCCCGAATGTCGCACTCGAGCCATCGTCTCTTGCCATCGCGCGATTCCGGCATCAGTTCTGCAGGCCAGTCGAGCGACCAGAGTTGGCGTTCAAAAGGCGCCAGCCAACCCCACATCGCGCAGACAAACGCCAGGTATTCTGCCGGTCCCGCATCCATCCTGGTGATCGCCAGGCGTTGTTCAAAGGAGTGGTGGATGGTGGCGCTTGCGAGACGCATCTCGTGCATTGCTGATGGCATGGGAGTGCTTTCGAGTCATGGGTGAGGGGGCCCAGTAGCGAGGGCCAGCCGGGGCCAAAAAACAAACTGGTCGGGTCTCGCCGTAACTATTTCCCAAGATGAACGCCAGGATGAACGATTCAAGGTTCAACTTCAGTGAAGTTCGGGCTTGCGATTCAAGGTTCAACTTCAGTGAAGTTCGGGCTTGCTTGAAAGAAAATTCATTTTACTTTAGAAGTTGTCATGTAAGCACAATTTCCCGAAGTGGCCATCGCGTATTCGCTCAATTGGCGCCCTTGGCATATGCCTGTCAGCAAAAAAACGGCATGATGCGTGCGTGCGTGCGTGCGTGCGTGCGTGCGTTCGGGTCGGCTTTGCGCTTCAGTTGCGCCAAGGCCGCAGATCAACCCATGATAAGATCGTTCCATCATCAACCACGCCATCGACTGGAGCTGAACATGGATTTCACACTGCAGCAGGACGCGCGCTCATCGCTGCAGTGGAAGCGCGGCGTCATGCTGTGCAGCCTGCCATGTATCGTCTTCATGTCCGCCTTTCCCATGACCAGTCACGCCACAGAAGAGCCCGAGTACAAAATAGTTCGCAATCTCGGTGACATCGAG
Source organism: Oxalobacteraceae bacterium (assembly GCA_947446335.1). Lineage (GTDB taxonomy): Bacteria > Pseudomonadota > Gammaproteobacteria > Burkholderiales > Burkholderiaceae_D > Janthinobacterium. Next base: position 11,102 of record CANFGA010000011.1, read on the forward strand.
GTGCGCGAGTACGCGGCCTACACCGTGGCTGAAGTGGTGGTGGCCGGACCGGCTGAAGAAGCGGGCAGTCAGGCGTTTCCGATCCTGGCGGCTTATATTTTTGGCAAAAACAAGGGTGAGCGCAAATTCGCGATGACGGCGCCGGTCACGCAGTCTGCGGTGTCGGTCAAGCTGAAAATGACCGCACCGGTCATGCAAAAGGCTGCGCCAGTCGGGTTTTTGGTGCAATTCGTCTTGCCCAAGGGCGTGACTCTGGTCGATGCCCCGGTGCCGCTGGATCAGCAGGTCACGCTGCGCGAGGTTGTGCCCAGTCGCGTGGCAGTCATACGCTACTCGGGCTTCTGGTCGCAGGCCAACTACAACGAACACTTGACGCAATTGCAGGATGCATTGAAGGCGGCGAACCTGGCGGCATCAGGCGAGGCAGTGTACGCGCGCTACAACGCACCGTTCACGCCATGGTTCATGCGGCGCAATGAAATCTGGTTGCCTCTGGCCGACGCCCGCTGATTGATCCCAACCATCGGCTGCAGACGCTCTGCGCCATTCCAGGAGAGGGCGCATCGACCTGATTCGCACCCATTTCGTCATTGTCACCATCGGTTCGGCCGGCGACCTGTTTCCATTCTTGCGGATGGGGATTGCGCTGCGCGCTGCCGGGCACGCGGTGACCCTGCTTGCGCCCGATCTGCATGAGCCGTCTGTGCGGCGCGCCGGCCTGGCGTTTCATCCGCTCGTGGTTGACCCGGCAGTGCTCGACGATCCGCATTTGTGGGATGTGCGCAAAGGGTTCGGCGTGGTGTGGCGCGCCACCCGTCCTGCGATGGCGCAGTTGCCGGCCTTTGTAGCCGCATTGCCCGAGGGCGAGCGCTGCGTGTTGCTGGTGCATCCGCTGGCGATCCCGGAAGCGGATCTGTGCCGTTTTGGGCGCCCGGGCACGAAGATCGTCGCCGCCTATCTGGCGCCGTCGAATCTGCCCACGGTCCATGATCCCTTGATGATGGGGCCGCTGTCGATTCCGCGCTGGGTCCCTTTTGCGCTGCGGCGCTGGATGTGGCGCCAGGTCGGCGCGCGCCTGATCGACCCGGTCGCTTTGCCCGATGTCAATGCCGCGCGGCGTGCATGCGGCTTGCCTGGCGTGGCCGGCTTGCTCGAATTTCTGATCGCGGTGCCCGATCTGTCGGTGCTGCTGTGTCCGGCATGGTTCGCCCGCACCCAGCCGGACTGGCCGCAACCGCTGCTGCGCGTTGGTTTTCCCTTGCATGAACCGGAGCCTGACCTTGTCGTCGAACCCGAATTGGCGCGCTTCCTGGCGAGCGGCGCTGCGCCTATCGTCTTTACGCCGGGCACGGGAAACCGGCAGGCCGGGCATTACTTTCGATGCGCTCTGGAGGCGCTGCGCCAGCTTGACCAGCGCGGCGGCCGGTGCTGCGGCATCGGCCGCCGCGCCATCGGCCGCCGCGCCATTTTCCTCACGCCGCATGCCGAGCAAATCCCCTCCGATTTGCCGGACCATGTGATTTGGCAAGCTTATTTGCCGCTGCGCGCGCTGCTACCGCAGGTCGCGGCGCTGGTGCACCATGGCGGCATCGGCACCACTGCCGAGGCATTGCGCGCCGGCACGCGCCAACTGGTGGTGCCTTTGGCGCATGATCAGTTCGACAATGCGGCGCGGGTCGAGGCGCTCGGGGCCGGGCTGGTGTTGCCGGCTTCGCGCTTGAATGCGGCGCGGCTCACCCGCAGTTTGCGCCGCCTGCTCGCTGCGCCGTCGATGGCAGAGCAGTGCCGCGCTGCGGCAGCGAAGTTTGACAGCGAGCCCGACATGGATGAACTGTGCCGGGTGCTGGCCAGATTGGCAGCGCGGGCAGATTGAATGCATCGGCTTGCCGATGCAGCACTGCACTGAAGCAGCGGCGCGGCAAAAAAAGCACGTCATTTCAGTTGCATGCCGAGCATAGCAGCCATCACATCACGCCCACTGCCTTGCCGATGAACAGCACGGGCCCGCTGGGCTTGCCTGTGAGCGAACCGGTTTGCGGTTCCAGCGTGATTTCGAACAGTTGGCCCGCTTGCAGTGGTGGCAGGTCGTTGCGCGCGAGTTGCAGCGATTTTCCGGGCGGTACCAGTCCGAGCGAGACCGGTCCTTGCCAATCGCTGCCCTTGGTCCAGAATTGCAGCGCCTTGTCGGCAGGCACGGCGACCTGGCGCAGCGGTGTCAACGTGATGGTGCGATCCCGGCTTGCTTGCACGATCCAGCCCGGCGCCTGATCCTGGGGCGCGACCAGCACCACCATGAAGGAGGGCGCCAGCGGCGCCGATTGCATGACGATCATCGCGCCGAACACCGAAGCGGCGGCGAAACCGCCGGCAGCGAGCGCGCGCCATAGATTGAGGTTATTCCACCAATTGCTGCGCAGATTGCGTACATTGGGCGCAGGCGCGGCGTGCGGCGCCAGATCGGCTGCGATGCGTGGCCATAGCTGGGCCGATGGCTGCTGCGGTTGTGCCAGTGCGGCCAGCGGCAGCAGACGCTGTTCCCATGCGTCGACTGCGCTGCGCAGCGTCGCCTCTTGAGACAGGCGCCGCGTCACTTGCTGGCGCTGCTCCCAGTCGAGCGTACCCAGCACATATTCGCCTGCCAATTGTTGCAGATCTTCCCAAGATTCATTCATCCCATGCACTCCCGCAAAGTGGCCATGCCGCGCTTGACCCAGGCCTTGACCGATCCCAGCGGCGCGTTGAGGCGCTGCGCGATCTCGCTGTGGCTGCAGCCGTCAACATAGGCGCACAGGATGCTGTCGCGCTTGGGTTCATCGAGATGCGACAGGCAGTCATGCAGCCGGCCCATGCTGGCATGCAATTCGAATTGGTCGCTCACGTGGCCTGCATCGTGTTCCTTGACTGACTCCAGGGTCGCTTCATCGGCATAGATTTCATGCTGACGGTCGCGCACCATGTTCAGTGCCTGATGGCGCACCACACTGTGGATCCAGCCGCGCCCGGCACCCCGGCTGGCATCGAAACTGCCAGCCTTGTTCCAGATATTGACAAAGGCATCGTGCAATACATCTTCTGCCAGATGGTGCTCGCGCACGATGCGCAGCGCAACGCCGAGCAGGCGCCGGCTGTCTTGCAAGTAGATCCGGTGCAAGGCTTGCGAGTCGCCGGCGGCGCACTCTTGCAAGGCGGCATCGTAGTCGAAAGAGTCTGTATCCAAGATCGTCGGCAGCCGTGAAAAGGTGGTTGGCGTGCATCGTCACGCGTTGCTTTTGCCGGCCGATTATAGCGGATCGTTTACAGGCGTAACTTTTCATCAGCAAAAAAATATCGATTTTGATCAGCCGTCGTCTTTTTAATTTTTTTTGCAGCGCCTGCATCCAAACCGGCTTTTGCCGGGTAGTAGTTGCAGCAACAAGAAAAAAGCAGCAAGCATCAAACAAGCAGCAAACAACCCCACGCAGCGCACGCCTGGACCAGACCTCCCGGCTTGCAGCATGCACCGATTTATTTTTTAAAAGAAAGAAGCCCATCATGACCATGCCCGATTTCGCCAAGCTGATACTGACCTCCTCGATCGCGCTCGCGCTGTCTGCCTGTGGCGGCAGCGACAACTATCTCGCCACCGTGGCGCCAACGCCGGTCGAAGCGGGCGATGTCTTTGCCTTGACCGCGAGCAATAAATTGATATCGTTCAACCGCGCTGCGCCTGCCACCGTGCGCACCAGCGTCACCATCAGCGGCCTGGCCAGCGGAGAAAGTCTGCTCGGCATCGATTATCGTCCGCTCGATGGCGTCTTGTATGGCATCAGCAGCAACGGGCGCATTTACACCATCGCCAGCACCGGCGTGGCCACGCTGAAATCGACGCTGGTCGCCGATGTCGCCGATACCAGTGCTCCCTATGCCAGCTTGAGCGGCACCGAATTTGGCGTCGACTTCAACCCGGTCGCGGATCGGCTGCGCGTGGTCAGCAATACCGGTCTGAGCTTGCGCATCAATGTCGATACCGGCGCGACCACGACCGATGGCCAGATCAATGGCGTGCCGAACGCGGCCGTCAGTGCTGCCGCTTATACCAACTCGTTTGCGAACACCGCGAGCACGACGCTGTTTGCGATCGATGCCGGCGCCGGAATGTTATATACGCAAAACCCGCCCAACGACGGTACCTTGAGCTTGCCGGTCAGTCTGGGCGTGGCCGCTACCGGCGTCAATGGCTTCGATATCGATGGCCGCAACAATGCCGGTTATGCGGTGCTGACGGTCGGCGGCGTACGCAACCTGTACTCCATCAATCTGGCCGCCGCCAGCAATGCAGCAACCCTGGTCGCTGCAGTGGGCGTCTCGGAAGACATCCGCGGCATCGCCTTGCGCCCTCTGGCAAGCCCGCTGGTCTACGGTTTGACCGATGACAATCGCCTGGTCAGCTTCAAGCCACTGACACCGAACACGCTCGCCAGCTCGGTCACGATCACCGGCCTGGCTGGCGGCGAGACCTTGCTCGGCTTCGACATGCGGCCCAAGGATGGCTTGCTGTACGGCATCACTTCATCGGCGCGCATCGTCACGATCGATGTCGCGTCCGGCCTGGCCAGCGTGAAATCGACGCTCTCTGCCGATGCCGCCGATACCACAGCACCGTATGCGGGAGTCCAAGGCACCTCGTTTGCGGTCGACTTCAATCCGCTCGCCGATCGCCTGCGCGTGATCAGCGATGCCGGCCAGAGCCTGCGCATCAACGTCGACACCGGCGCCACCACCACCGACGGCGCCATCAACCGCGCCGGCGCGCAGCCACTGGTCACCGCTGCTGCTTACGAGAATAGCTTTGCCGGCACCACCACGACGACGTTGTATGACATCGACGCCAGCAGCGACAACCTGGCAAAGCAAGTTCCGCCGAACGATGGCACGCTGGCCAACATCGGCGCACTCGGTCTCGATGTCGCCGGCGATGTCGGCATGGATATCGCCGGCGGCGCCAACGGTCTGGTGCTGGCTGCGCTGCGCAGCGCCGGCGGTCCGACTTCGCTGTACCGCGTCAACCTGGTGACCGGCGCGGCCACGCTGGTCAACGGAGGGGCCAATCCAGCCTTGTCGACGGTGGGCACTGGTTCACCAGGGCTGCGCGATATCGCGATATCGCTGAAATGATTTGGTTGAAATGAGCGGGCTGGAATGACCCAGTCTGAAATGAAAAGGCGACCTGCGGGTCGCCTTTCTTGTATTGCAGACGCGTTTGCACCGATCTCAAGTTTCTTTTTGTAATGAAAAATGCGGCATGCTGGCCGTCATCCGTGCTATAAGTAGTTGAAATCTTGACCATCAGTCAAAATTGAATTGATCACAAGTCACACTACCCTATCTCAAGGCCACCCCATCGAGATCATCACCCCAGTTACCCCCGTCAGCAGCCATTGCTTGCCCTTCGCAACAGCGCGGATATGGCTGATCGATTTCACTCCCGAGCAAGCCGATCGGCTCGAACAGATGCTGCTTGTTGATGGTCACCTGATCGAACGCGTCGCCGCGCCGGGAGCGCTGGCGTCACTGGAGCGCAGCGCACCCGATTTGATTTTTTGCAGCGCGAACTGCATGGCGGTGCGCGCGCTGAAAATGATGCCGAGTATTGCCCGGGTACCGCTCATCATGCTGGGTGCGCAAGAGGAGCGGCTGGCCGGGCTTGATGCCGGCGCGGACGACTTTTTGATCATGCCCCCCGATCCTGTCGAATTGCGCCTGAGGGTGCGCAATCTGCTGCGCCTGACGCGCTCTGCGCAGCGCCGCCCTGACGTGGTGCAACTGGCCACGGATCAGGATGCGACGGCAATCGAACTGACTTGGGCCCGGGAGCAGGAGCGCATCAGCCTGGCGCGTGAATTGCACGATGAACTGGGGCAGCGCCTGGCTTTGCTGAAGATCGATTTGCATCACTTGCGCGCTTTCTTGCAAGGCGCTGAAGCGATGCTGGCCTGGCAGGGCGTGGATGGCGATGTGAGCATGTTGAGTACCAAAATTCGTGCCATTGCCGCTGCGCTGCGGCCTGCCGCGCTCGATGAAATCGGGCTCGAAGCGGCGCTGCGCAAGTTGCTGCAGCGTCAATTTGCGCATGATGCGGCGCATTGCGTCTTTGAATATGCCGGTTTGCCCACCGGACTCGGGCCTGGCATCGATATCGCGGTTTACCGGATCGTTCAGGCATGCGTGACCAATATTGTCCGCCATGCTGGCGCGACTCGGGTCGTGGTGGAAATCAACGGCGGCGCCAGCGGCGCCGAACTCGAATTGATCGTGCGCGACAATGGCTGCGGATTCGATCCCGCCGTCATGCAGGGCGGCAGCGGTTTGCGTGGTGTCAAGGAGCGGGTGCAATTGTTGGGCGGACTGTTTTTTCTGGAGTCAAAGCCGCAGAGCGGAACCCGCATCACTGTTCAATTGCCATTGAAGCCATCACGTGAAAAATGAAGCAAGCATGAAACAAAAAACCGTCTTGCTGGTCGATGACCATGTCCTGGTGCGCGCCGGCATACGCAGCCTGATCGATCGATTGCCTGATTTCACCGTGATTGCGGAAGCATCGAATCCGGATGAAGCGCTCGAGCACATTGCGTGCGCCGTGCCCGACATCGTGCTGACCGATATCACGATGGGGCAGCATAACGGACTCGATCTGGTGCGCGCGCTGCAGCAGCACTCGCCCCGCATCGCGCTCATCGTGCTGACCATGCATGCATCGGAAGAGATGGTCACCGAAGCGCTCAGGTTGGGCGCCTCGGCTTACCTGTTGAAGGAGGCGGCACCGGCCGAGCTCGAGATTGCGCTGCGCGCGGTCACGCGCCATGAAACTTACCTCAGCCCGGCGGGATCGACCAAGGTGATCGAGCGCTTC
>CANFGA010000012.1 GCA_947446335.1 Oxalobacteraceae bacterium
AGCAGTCGAGCAATTGATGACGGCATCCTATGTGGCGCGCGAGATCGACCATAGCATCCTGGTCCGGCGCGAACTGATTGAAGAACTCGGCACCTCGCTGCCAACGGCATTGCTGCAGCAACCAGTAGTGCTGGCGCAATGGCTGCGCGACAGGCAGCGCGTCAATCCCTTGTTCGATCGTGGCTTGCTGCTGCTGCGCCCCGATGGCCATGGCCTCTTTGTCGAATACCCCGTGGTGCTGGGACGAGCCGAACTGGACTATGCCAACACCGACTGGTTCCGGGGCGCGCTGCAAGCCAAAGAAACCGTCATCAGCCGGCCGCAACGCAGCCAGCTCAGCGGCGAACCGACGCTGGCCATGGCGATCGCGGTGCGCGATACCCAGGGCCGCGTGCTCGCGGTGCTGGCCGGCATGGCCAGGCTGAACATGCCCGGCTTTCTCGATCGCTTGCAGCCGACCCGGCTCGGCACCAACAGCAAGATACTGCTGGTCTCTCCCGTCGACCAATTGTTCGTCAGCGCCAGCGATCCGGCGATGGTATTGCAAGCGACACCGGCGCCTGGCATCGATCTGCTGCACGACAGGGCCATGGCCGGCTATCGCGGCAGCGGCATGGCGACCAATGCCCAAGGCATCGAAGAACTGTCCGCGATGGTATCGGTGCCCAGCACCGGATGGTTTGTCGTGACCCAGATGCCCACCTCCGAAATATACGATCTGATCCATACCCTGGCCAGCCGCATTTTCTGGAAAGGCACGCCGATGATCATGATCATCATGCTCGCGGCCTTGCTGTTGCTGCTGCCGCGTATATTGCGTCCACTCAGGGATAGCGCGCATGCAATGCGCGAGATGGCTGATGGCAAGCGCGAACTAGCAGCACTGCCGATATCGCGTCAGGACGAGGTCGGCAATCTGGTGGCAGGATTCAATTATCTGGTGCTGCGCCTGCACGCCAAAGAAGCCGCCCTGAAAGCGAGCGAAAAACGGCTCGAATTCATCGCACACCACGACGCGCTGACCGGCTTGTACGCCAGATCCATGCTGGAAGACCGGATGCAGCAAGCGTTCTCCCGCGCCAAACGGCATGGCGCACATTTTGCCGTCCTGTTCTGCGATCTCGACAATTTCAAGCCCATCAACGACCAGTTCGGACACGCCGCCGGCGACGCCATTCTGTGCCAGGTAGCCGTACGCCTGTCGGCCGGGCGCCGCCAAACCGATACCGTGGCCCGCATGGGCGGCGATGAATTTGTCATCTTGCTGACCGAAATGCATCACCCGCAACAGGACGCACGCAACGTCGCGCATCAATTGCTGGAAGCGCTCAGCTTGCCCTTCGACGTGGAAGGCCACAAGGTGATGCTGGGGGTATCGATCGGCATTGCGCTGTATGACGCCAACAACATCTCTGCCGCCGAATTGATGTCGCAAGCCGACCACGCGATGTACCAGGCCAAACGGGCCGGCAAGAATGGCGTGCATTTTTTCGATGGTGCACTCGATCGCGAGGACCTGACGAAACTCGCTTGAGCGATCAATGATCACCAAGCCATGTGATCGGGCAGCAAAGATTCAATCGTTGATACTGTTTTCATGTTTCCACGCACCAAGTCGCGCCTGCTCGCACCGACCACGGTGCCCATGCCGACGCCAGGCGATTGACGCCGGCACGGGCCAGCAAGAACCCATTTCATGTTTTCAAGCACGTCGCCGAGCCCTCCACATCCGACATCGCACCACCCGGCAGAAAAAAATACGCGGCAAAGGTTGCTCGAACGCGATAAATCAGCGATAATTCGGTCGCGTTGCCGGGATGGCGGAATAGGTAGACGCACGGGACTCAAAATCCCGCGCTGGAAACAGCGTGCCGGTTCGATTCCGGCTCCCGGCACCAAGAACACGTATCACACAGTATCAAGCAGTCTCAAAACCCGCTCCCTTCACAGGCAAGCGGGTTTTTTGTTGTCTCGCGCCATGTCAGGGCGTAGCATGGAATCTCACGCAAATAGCGGTATTTTTGACGGTATGCCAAATATCGGCAAAATCAGATACCGTCAGGGGGCAACATGGCAATGACCGACATCTTCATCAAGACCGTAAAACCGACCGATAAAGCCACTGGCGACAAGTACGCCGACGGCGGCGGCATGTACCTGCTGGTCAAGACTGCAGGGAAATACTGGCGCATGGATTACCGGCACGATGGCAAGCGCAAGACGCTGGCGCTGGGTGTCTACCCTGACGTATCGTTGGCCAATGCCAGAACCCGGCGCAAAGATGCACGGGAACTGTTGGCCGAAGGCATCGACCCCGGCCAGGCGAAGATCGACGGCAAGCAGGCCAAGGCGGCGGCAGCGGCAAATACCTTTGAAATCGTGGCGCGTACCTGGCTGGAAAAAACCGCCGCTACACGCGCCGCAACGACACAAGACAAAATAACAAGTTGGCTGCAAAAGGATGTGTTTCCATTCATTGGCAATCTACCTATCTCCACCATCAAACCGCTTGATGTGCTGGCGACCGTGCAGAAAATGGAAGCACGCGGCGCGGTTGATTCCGCGCACAGTGTCAAGCGGCTATGCGGGCAAGTCATGCGCTTTGCTGTCGCAACCGGATTGACGGAGCGCGACGTGACGGCAGACCTGAAAGGCGCACTGACAGTCGCAGTCCAGAAGCACCACGCCGCAATCACGGAGCCTGCGCAAGCCGGTGCCCTGCTGCGCTCGATCTACGCCTACACCGGCCACCCTTACGCCATTGTGGCGCTGAAGTTGTCCCCGCTGGTTTTCGTGCGCCCGGGCGAATTACGCACCGCCGAGTGGGACGAAATCGACCTGGACGCGGCGCAGTGGCGCATTCCCGGTGCCAAGATGAAAATGAAGGTCGATCACCTTGTGCCACTATCGACCCAAGCCGTGGAACTGTTGCGCAGCGTGCGAGGCATGACCGGTGAGGGCAAGTACGTTTTCCCCAGCATCCGCACACACTCGCGCTGCATGAGCGAAAACACCATCAACGCGGCGCTGCGCGGCATGGGCTACTCCAAGGAAGTGATGACCGCCCACGGCTTCCGGGCGATGGCGCGCACGATCATGGATGAAGTCATGGGCGAACGCGTGGACCTGATCGAACACCAACTGGCGCACGCCGTCAAGGACGTGAACGGTCGCGCCTACAACCGCACGGCGCATCTGCCAGCACGCCGGGAAATGATGCAACGATGGTCCGACTACCTGGACAAGCTGCGCATCGGGGCGGACGTGATCCAGTTGCACGGCGCCGCATAGATATACCAGTTTTGCCATGCCTACCGCGACGGCGGGAAAACAGAATTTGCCCCTTTATTCTGATGGCATGGCTTCCGATTCAAGCAAGGGGCGAAGGGGGTATGTATGGAACTGCATGATTTACCGGACCTTTCAGACTGGCAAAAAGTAGAAGTCTGGACAATTGACGAAGCCGCTTTGCTTTGGTCTGCAATAGACCCCGATTCATTGGTCGATACTCATATTGACTTTAATAAAGCCCTTCTTGGGCAATTATTTGGAACGGTTGATCCGGTGCAAGAGAGGAAGGCAAAGATATATCGTAGGGCCATTATCGAGGCAGTATGTGCAGGAACGCTTTCATTTGTAAGTTCCATCGAAATACATGATGATTTTCAAAATGGGCCATGGGAAAAAGAAATTGATTTTCCAGACTTGCCAAAGCACAATAAAATAGTCACCCACATGACGCGCATTAATCAGGCGGCATTCATGAAATGGGCAAACGGAAAGAATATTCCGTCCTTTCGGAAGTTTCTTGGACAACAAAAACCGATTCAGGAAATAATTAATATTTCATTGCAAGAAAATTACAAAAATAATTCAGATAAAATTCTGGCGCTACCTGCACCAATGTATCTTGACCCGAAGCATCCAAGATATACCGTCAAGCTAAATGCTGCGGTTCGCGCATGGGAGAATAATGCTATTCCTCGACCAGGTAGAACGGTAAAGCAGACTGGCGCAGATTGGATTACGGAAAATGCCGCTGATCTTGGGTTGATTGGAAAGGACGGAAAGCCAATCGCTGCCGCAATTAGCGAGGCATCTACGGTAGCAAACTGGGAAATAAAAGGAGGTCCGGCAAAGACGCCAGGATAACCTGTACCCCATTGAAACCCGCATGAATGCTGGGTTTTCACAACCTCCCCCCCTATCTCACCAGTCAACCTCCCCCCCTATCGCCATCAATCGAGGGGGTAAGTTTTCGTAACCTACCCGGCTATTTTGTTTGCGCTAGATCAATAATGATTCATCCCATGCCGTGCCATGTCACGGCCAATTATCAAGGGATGCATCATGCCATCAAGAGTTATCCGCATCAGCGATCTGGCTAGCACGCCAGCCAAACAAGGTAAATTGCCTGTCAGTCCTGCAACCGTCTGGCGCTGGGTGCGGGAAGGAAAATTTCCCAAGCCTTTCAAGCTTTCCGAGTGCGTCACCGTGTGGGACTTGGCGCAAGTCGAAGCCTTCATTGCAAGCCGCGCCGGGGCGGTGCAATGAGCGCGCCGACCAGCAATCAATCCAACCAATGCAATATTGCACCGATCAACGTAATCGTTCATTTGCATCGAGGCAAGCCCGTTACCGATTCCCTTGTTATTGCCCGGGAGTTCTTGCGCAGGCATGACAACGTGCTGCAATCACTTGATGCGCTGATTGCGGACGGAACAATCTCGCGCCTTGAGTTCAAGGATCGAGATTACACGGACGAACGCGGCAAGAAGCAACGCCTGATCGAATTGACCGAGCGCGGCGCCTTGATCGCCATGCCATTCATCGGCGGCAGAAATTCCCGAGTTGGACAAGTCCGGTTTGTCGATGCATTCCTTGCGCTGCGCGACCAATTAGCTATACAACAGCCCGAAGAATGGTCCGAATCACGGCGAAAGGTGGCGACCGGTTTCCAGTTGGTTTGCGACACGCTCAAAGAGGTACGCGCCGACCAGGGCAAGACCACGGAGCAGCGCCACTACGCCAACGAGGCCAAGCTCATCAACTGGGTGCTGTTCGGTCGCTTCGAGTCGGTCGACCGTGAAGGCATGACGCAGGCTGACATCAAGCTCATGGACCAGGTGGAAGCCCGGGACGTGTTCCTCATCGCACGGGGCCGCAGCTACGACGAGCGCAAAGCGGCTTTGCCGGACTTCCTGCTGTCGATTCGCGCCAAGCAACAGAGGACCATCCAATGACCGCCCGCATCGAAGCACTGGCCGCGATCCTGCGCACGACGCCGGGCAATGACTGCGCCGCCCAGCGCAACCGGATGCTGGCCGCCATGGAGCAGCTTGGCAGCGTGACCAGTTACGAGGGTTCGCGCTTGCTCGACTGTTACGACCCAAGGGCGCGCATCCATGAGTTGCGCCAGGCTGGCCGCAATATCAAAACCGTGATGCGCGACGAGCAAACCGAAAGCGGCGTTCTGCACCGTGTCGGCGTGTACCTGCTGGACGGGGGCAACCATGCTTGATCTTGCTCAAAACAAAATCCATCGCGCCCGGCAACAATTCGCCAACGTAAAACGCTTGACGCAGCGCCCCAGCCTGGCCGATACTGGAAACGTCCCCGAAAAAGAGGGGGCCGGGTTTAGTCGCCTGAATGCAAAAAAGCGCACAGACGGCGCAATGCCGTTTTTTTACGTGTGTATGTCGTCGCGTGTCCTCAATGAGTGGCGGTGGCGGGGAAGCCTTCGGGCTTGCTGGTTTTCTTTTTTGCACCAGTCGACTAACCCTGTCATTTGCCGCTCACCCCGTTTAGTCGCGGGAAGCGGTCTAACCGCAAAAGAGGACCCCACAATGACCACCAGCACCCGCACGCCTAAACAATCCCCAGCTACGCCCACAAAGCGCCGCACAAGCCGCGCACGCCCCCTTGCTGCCGTTCCTGTGTCCCCGGAAATCATTCTTTCATCCGATGAAATCCGCCTTGTCATGGCGCATCGTAATTTGAAGCCATCCAGTCAAAGCACAATGCTCGGCGCAATGGAATCGTGCGCCGCTGATCCAGGCCTGGCACGCAGCAAGGCACCATCGTTGCGCCTGATCGCCGGGAGCGCAGCATGAGCGCCCCTAAGAAACCGACCAGCGCCAGCACTGCGCCGGCACAATTCCCGACTTCGCCCGACATGGCGCACTCCATCGGCATCGACTGCGCACAAGAATGGATCGATCGCGCACCGGATGACACGTCCCCGCCTGCATCAGCTACCGCCTGGCGCGCTCGCTGCTACGCTGATGCCGTCCATGAATACGAGGACCGGCCCGACTTCCTGCAATTGCTGGCTGCATGGGAGCAAGGCTTTGATCGTCGCTTCAATGGTGCGGCAAACGCTGCCGACCAGTGCGAGCAGGAGCCGACACATAAACCATTTTCTTGGCTGGTTGACGGCGCGAAGGATGACCCTCACGCACGATTCGCCGCCATGACCATGGACATTTGTCAAGGTGTTGGAACATGCCTTGAGCTGGTCCATACAAGCAGCCTTGATAGCGACGACGGGCCGACGCTGGGCCAGCACGACACCGACCGACTGCTGCGCATGGCGGTGGCATCCATGAAGCTGTTGAGCGATTCGGCCGAATCGACCATCGAATACATGAACAAGCGCGCAGCCAAGGAGCAAAAATAATGGCATCCACCACATCACAAGGCTGGATCGTCCGCTTCGGTGGCGCGCCCATTGCGTTCGACACATTCGCCAAGGCCAAAGGCTTTGTGAAATCCAGCAAGAAGGACATCGAGGACGTGCGGCGCGGCACCTTCAAGGCTGTAATTGCCCGTGCACCTGCTGGAAACGGAGGCATCAATTGACCGCCCAGATCCATCAACTGAGCGCTGCGGCAACGCTCGATCAATTCCGCAGTGCGATCGTGGCGGCGGGCCTGACGCCTCCCGACCTGATCGAGGCGGACGGCAAGCTGCGGCGCTTTTCCAGCAATGGCAAGCTGAAAGACGATGCTGGATGGTACGTGCTGCACGGCGGCATGGTCCCCGCCGGCACCATCGGCGACCATCGCACCGGAGTTCATCAGAATTGGCGCGCTGACATAGGCCGCACGCTGACGCCAACCGAAGACGCCGCGCACCGGGCCAGGATGGATGCCATGAAGCTGATCCGCGATGCAGAGGAAGCCAAGCGACGCAAAGAAGCAGCAAAGAAGGCAGCGGCGATCTGGAAGGCGGCGGCGCCGGTTGGTGCGGACAATCCTTACCTGGCCCGCAAGCAGGTGGCGCCAGTGGCTGCGCTGCGCGAGATCGATGCGGCAGCGGTGGCGGCGATCCTCGGCTATGTGCCGAAATCGAGCGGCGAAGCGCTGGCCGGGCGTGTGCTGGTGGCGCCTATCAAAGTGGTCGACGCCCTATCCACCTGTGAACTGATCGACGGCGACGGGCGCAAGTCGGCAATCTATGGCGGCGCCAAGGTGGGCGGGTATTGGCCTGCACAAGCGCTGCCGGACGGCGACGGCGCCGGGCTGATGCTGTTCATCGGCGAAGGCGTGGCAACCGCCCTATCCGTGCAGGAAGCCAGCGGCCAAGGCAGTATTGCGGCGCTGTCGGCCGGCAACCTGCTGGCGGTGGCCAAGGCCATGCGCGCACGCTATCCGGCGGCGGCGCTGGTGCTGGTGGCCGATCTGGTCAAGGCAACCGGCGCACCCGATCCCCACGCGGTAGAGGCGGCGCAAGCCGTGGATGGACTATTGATCACTCCCGACTTCGGCGCCGACCGGGCCGAGGGGGAAACCGACTTCAACGACATGGCGGCGCGCTTCGGCATCGATGCCGTGCGGCGCTGCATCGACCTGGCAATGAATGGCCCCGAGGATGAGCAGGATGCGCACCAGAGCGACGATGCCGGCGCCCCTGCCATCGAGCTAGGGCAGCAACCAGCACCAGCACAGAACCGGAAAAGCCGCATGGAAGCCGATTCCGTGACATGCACCTATGGCGGCGGCAGCTTCGATGTGTCGCGCCGTGGCGTGTTCTTCATCGGCACCGACAAGGACGGCAACGAGCAGCCGCCCAAGTGGATATGTTCGCCGCTGGCCGTGCTGGCCAAGACGCGGGATGCCAAAAGCGGCGAATGGGGCCGGCTGCTGGAATGGCGCGACGATGACCAGGTGCGGCACCAGTGGGCCATGCCGATGGAACTGTTGCAAAGCGATGGCACCGACATGCGGCGCGAGCTGGCGCGCATGGGGCTGTCGATCGCTCCCACCAAGGCGGCGCGGGATTTGCTGGCGTCCTTCGTGCAAGTGTGGCCGGTGGAACATCGGGCGCGCTGCGTCGATCGGCTGGGCTGGCATGGCGCCGTGTATGTGACGCCTTCGGAGTCCATCGGCCAGGATGATGAAATCGTGGTCTTCCAGAACGCGCACGCGATCGAACCGGCGTTTTCCGTGGCCGGCACGCTGGACCAGTGGCGCGCCTCGGTGGCGGCGCTGGCGGCGGGCAACTCCCGGCTGGTGTTCGCGCTGTCGGTGGCCTTTGCCGGCGCGCTAGCGGACGTGGCCGGCGAAGACTCGGGCGGGTTCCACTTGCGGGGCGGATCGTCGTCAGGCAAGACCACCGCCTTGAAGCTGGCTGCTTCCGTGTGGGGCAATCCGAACGCCTATCCGCGACTGTGGCGGGCAACGGCCAACGGGCTGGAAGGACTGGCGGCGCTGCACAATGATGGCCTGCTGATCCTGGACGAACTGAGCCAGATAGACCCCAAGGAAGCCGGGGAAGCTGCCTACCTGCTGGCGAATGGCCAAGGCAAGGCGCGGGCATCACGCACCGGGGCGGCGCGGCAGTCGGCCCGCTGGCGCTTGCTGTTCCTGTCGGCCGGCGAAGAATCGCTGACCGCCTTGATGGCGCGCGCTGGCCGCAAGGCCAATGCCGGGCAGGAAATCCGTCTGGCCGACATCGACGCCGACGCCGGGGCCGGCATGGGCGCCTTTGAAGTGCTGCACGACCAGCCCAGCCCGGCGGCGCTGGCGCTGGCCGTCAAGGATGCGGCAATCCGTCACCACGGCGCGGTGGGGCTGGCCTGGCTGCGCTGCATCGTCGCGGAGCGGGCCACGCTGGCCGACTCGATCGAGGAAGGTATCAAGCGCTTCGTGGAGAGCGTCGCCCCCAAGGATGCCGCCGGCCAGGTGCTGCGGGTGGCGCGCCGTTTCGCACTGGTGGCCGTGGCCGGAGAACTGGCGACCCATTACCAGCTCACCGGCTGGGCCAGAGGGGAATCGAAGGTTGCGGCCCGCAAGTGCTTCGCCTCCTGGCTCGACGCGTTCGGTGGCACCGGCAACCGGGAGGAACGCAACATGCTGGCGCAGGTGCGGGCGTTCTTCGAATCGCACGGAGCAAGCCGTTTTGAAGACATGGCGGCAACCGGCGATCAACGCATCATCAACCGGGCCGGGTTCTACCGCACCGGAGCGAACGGGGAACGGGAATTTCTGGTGCTGCCGGAAGCGTTCAAACGGGAGGTATGCCAAGGCTTCGACGCCAAAGCCGCCACGCTGGCGCTGGTGGCCGCTGGATGGGTGGATCCGGGGAAAGACGGACGGGATACCCAGAAGCCGCGCATCCCCGGCATCGGCCCGACCCGCTGCTATGTGTTCACGGCGCGCATGTGGGAGGGCGAATGATGCCACGCCAATCCTGGACATTAACTGAACCTGTCCAAAAACAGCGGGGACATTGGGGACAACGGGGACAACCAGCATCCATGCGGGTTTCACCCGTCCCCAGACCATTGAAAAGCGTGGGGACACTTGGGGACAATCACCTGCCGCACTCTGCCATGGATAGAAATGTCCCCAATGTCCCCAGACGACGACAGTGGCTGGGGACACCGCAAACCCGCATGGATACTCACTGTCCCCAGTGTCCCCAATGTCCCCGCAAAAAAGGGATGAAACGAAACGATGACGAAGAAACCGGGCCAGCGCAAAGGCAGCGCGGCCGGCATCAACCAATCACGAAGGAATCGACACAATGAAAACGCAACCGATGTTTAGACCGAACGGCGACGGCTACGATATTTCCCCCGCTGGCATCTTGCTGCTGGCTGCTGGCACGATCTATGGCGACCCGACCGAGACAACGCAGCAAGGTATCAGCAACGCCCGCAAGCTGATGGATGGCATCTTGACTGCGGCCCGTGCTGGCGGGTTCAAACAAAACGACATTCTGCGCACGCTGCTGGCGCGCAATCAACCGTCACAGCGATTGGCGGCGATGGCACAGGCCGCGTGCGCTGCTGCCGGGGCTGGGGCCATTGGCGACGTGCTCGACCGCGTGAGGCACGCATGACGACCGCAATCAATCAAGAGATAGACGAATGCTTCCATGGGCTGCTGTCGTCCGGCACCTTGCCAGCGTTCGACGCCGGGGCGATGGCCGACGCACTACACACCGAACTTGCAACGATCTGGCCGCTTATCTCGGACGAATCGCGGGCCGTCGTCATGGGCGTGGCCGTCATCCTGAAACGGCGTCACGTTGATGGCGTCATGGCCGACCTGCACGCCGAACAAGCCATCAAGCGCATGAGCGCCGACACCAACAATAAAGGAAACAAATCATGAGCTACGCAAAAAAACGCATCGACGTAACCATCACCCTCGGCGAAGGCCAGTTCGGCGACACACCGGGCGATGAAGTCACACTGTCCGGTCTACGAGTATCGGCCAACACGTTGATTTACAACGGCGATATGCAGGGACAGCTTCAATTGCGCGTGTGGGGCATGACGATGCCGCTGATTAACCAGTTGACGCGCATCGGGCATGTGCAGAACCAGCACCGCGCAAACAACATCGTCGTGACTGCTGGCGAGGAAGGCGGATCGATGGCGACGGTCTTTGATGGAACGATCGAAACAGCTTACGGAGACTTCGCCGGGGCGCCTGAAGTCGTGTTTAACGTATTTGCCCGGTCTGTCGGCATCATGAGCGTAAAGCCATCGAAGCCGCGCAGCTACCCGGTTGCCGTGGCGGTGGCCGACGTCATGGAAGACCTGGCGAAAGAAATGGGGTCCACCTTTGAAAAAAACGATGTAATTGAAATGCTTCCGGCTGGGACGTATTTCTCTGGATCGGCAATGGATCAAGTCAAGGCTTGCGCCCGCAATGCGGCGATCAATTTCACGGCAGATCGGGGCAAGCTGGCGATCTGGTCGCGCAATGGCTACCGCAGAAGCACCCCTATCAAAGTTTCTGCTGCAACCGGCATGGTTGGCTACCCGGCGTTTTCTTCAAACGGGATCGTTCTGACGACGCTATTCAATGCCGACTTTGAAACAGGTGGCCGCGCACTGGTGGAAAGCGATATCCCGGTCGCGTGCGGATTGTGGAATATCGCCCGGGTCGCCCACTCAATCGAATCGGAAGTGCCAGACGGCGCGTGGTTCTCGCAAATAACCGGGCAAGTCAATGTCCCTTGATCGAGGGAAAGGGGCCGCAATGAAAAAAACCAGAACACCGAAACCGAAAGACCCGAACAACCTAAGAGTGATCGAGCAGGAGCAGGAGAGCAAGGAAAAACAAACCGCTCGACTTGGGCTGTCGCCTGTCGTCGTCGGCGCACTCACGGCGGCAAGGTTTGCCGGTGGCGCGTTCGGCAGCATCGACGTTACCGAGGCCGTGGCAGTGACAAGGGAGCGCATCGGCAAGGTGAAAAGCGGCGATATGTCAGGCGTGGAAGCGACTTTGACGGCGCAGGCAATGACGCTAGATTCCATTTTCAACGAGTTAGCCAGGCGTGCGGCGCTGAACATGGGAGAGCACATGGCCGCAACCGAGACTTATTTGAAGATGGCATTCAAGGCGCAATCACAATGCCGCTCGACACTGGAAACGCTGGCGGAGGTGAAAGCGCCGAGGGTGGCGACGTTCATCAAACAGGCCAATATCGCCAACCAGCAACAGGTTAACAACGGCGGCGCAGGCACTGGCGGCAATGATTCACTCTCGCATGGAAAAAATATCAATCCATCAAACGAACTATTAGAGGCGCACCATGGCGAACGGCTGGACACTGGAACGCAGGGCAAGGCAGGCGGCGCTTATCCGCACCTGGAGGCCGTGGGAGCAGTCAACGGGGCCGCGCACGGATGAGGGCAAGGACAAGAGCAGCCAGAACGCTTCTATCCATGGCGAATACAACCAGGAGGCCAGAACCCGCAGGCAAGAAATTAACGCGCTGATGAAGGACTGCAAGGAGCAGTTGCGGCGTATGAGGCAATAAGCCGAGTTCCCGAAAGTTCGGGAGCGTCACGTCTTCACAGATTGTGGAAGACGTGACGCTCCTAAAAATTCAGGAGCACCACCGAAGCCCGGCTGATCGCTGGGCTATTTTTTTAGCGCAGTCCACCAGGGCGGCACCTGACGACGGCAAATCCTATCCACAGATTGAGGGCTGGATTGATGGGCGCGGCGCAGCATCGAGGCCGGACGATTCCACAACCGGAAATCCGGTAGTGCTCACCAGGGCGCGCTGGGCATGAGCAAAGAGGGAAAACCCTCTTTGACTACTGGCAATAAAGCCGAACCGGGCGCGCACTTTCCGGGCTGAGTTTGTGCGCGGTTTCCGAACGATCAAAAATGAACAGCGCCATAGGGAAACGACGCCGAAAACACGCCGAAAAATGGCCGAGTTTCCAAACAGTTTTAGCGCACTTAAGAGCGCAGTAGTGCCGAAGTAACACGTATCAATTGGCGCTGCTGATCGACGACGCTGGGGTGCTTGGCGATCCGTTAAATTATTTTTTAGCTATCGGAAAAGACGGCTGTCATGGTATATCTTGTCAACTTGACTATTGCCCATAGTCAATGGCGCAACGGCACGCTACCCCACCGACTGGAAAGATTAGAAATGGCTCTCATACGATGCAAGGAATGTGACAAAGAAATCAGCACGGAAGCCGTTTCATGCCCTGGATGCGGGGCGCCGATTAAAAAAACTATGTCGAAACGTCAAGTGATTGGAATATATGTTCTTCTCGCTATTTTTGCGTTCGCGTTTTTTAGCAAGAAAAATGATGTATCAAACGAATCGAATGATGTAGCGATAGCAAGCCAAAAAGAAAGCGCCGCAGCATTGGAAAAAATTAATAATGAAAATGCCGCAATAGATAAAGAAAAGAAAGATGCACTGTGCATAATTGACCTGCAATGTGCGTCAGAAAAATTTACGGCAGCGGCAAATGCATACTGCCGGGGCCAGTTGAAGATTGAGGCCAGGACCATATCTAAATGGGACTTTCAAATTGGCGACGGGGGATTTTTTGATTTAATTTTTGATAAAATAAGATGGGCAGATGATTCTAAGCAACAGATAATTTACATTGGGAATAATGCAAAATTCCAAAATGAATTTGGCGCATGGGAAAGAATGGGTTATAGCTGCTCATTCGACATAAAAACTAAAAAACCATTGGCCGCATGGTTTGATAATCAGCCCATGCCAGAAAATGCAGTGAGAACAGCACCAGAAAAAGAAATTACGCAGCTAAAGCCGGTCCCGTCAATGACAAAAACAGACGAACAGGCGCGGCGCCAAGGTCCGAGTTTTGACTGCACCAAAGCAAGATCAGCTGCTGAAAAAATTATCTGTTCTGACGATCAACTATCTTCACTCGATACTGAGCTAGCGGGCCTGTTAGCCCAAGCAAAACAAGAGTCATCTGATAAGAAAAATTTGCTTGATGAAACGCGGGCGGCATGGAATTTTCGAGAGGTAAATTGTAAGGATAAGAGTTGCTTACTGGATTGGTATGCCGACCGCAAGCAAACCTATATGACAGAAATTAACAAATTTTAATAATTATTGTGATTGTGAAAAAAATGAAAATCATAAAAATAATTTCGCAATTATTGAATGGTATTAAAAATAAAAAAAGCAAAAATTCTATTTCAAAAAATGATGAAATCGGGTTGACTGTTGGATTTGGAGTTACTTCCCGCGAAGTGACAGAGGAAGAGTTTTCTAAAATAAAAAATGAAAGAAAGCGGCTTGCGCAAGAGTGGAATGACCGTGGGGAAGATGGCAGGTTAGAAAAAATTGTAGAGATATCTAGGGCTAGAGCTATAGAAGAGAAAAGTAAAAGATTCGATTTAGGAATAAAAAAATACAAATGGATATGGGTTGATGCCAGCCATGACTGCGAAGTATGCAAAAAAAGAAACGGAAAAATATTTAAATTGTCTGGTAAAAAAGATGAAATTTATCCAGGAGAAGGGTATTGCTGCCCTGATGGGCATTGCAAATGCCTTGCAAAATCTATAATTCCAGGATTTGAAGATTGATTTATTTTATAAGAAGATTTTCGGCGACCTATTGCGCTCGGCGATGGTAGCCAATCAGGTAGCCACGGAATTGAGGGTTTCCAGCAAGGTTTCCGCTGTATCGACGGTTACCAGCCGCGTGGTTACCAGGCCGGTTACCACGGAAAGAGGGGCAGTGAGATTGAGTCGGGCGGCATCCTGTCTGCGCTGCTGAAAACTTTGCACCGTGGAGCCATGCCAGCACCGAGAACCCCGAAGCGGGGGCGACGGGCTAGGCCAACCAATCGAACCCGATCTGGCGGCATCTCCTTTTACCGCGAGAATCTGACTGTCCAAAATTGGGCCGCGAGAATCTGGGGCTGCACTTCGATTTACTGAGATTCTGGCCGAACCGATGAAAGCCGTTCCAACAAACGATGGAGCCGCTCACCCAAAAAAAGGGGCGAGTAAAAAGATGGCGGAAAAATTTCCGGCGTCTCACCCCGAAAGCAAAATTCCTGAACTGATGGTCTGGTAAATCATCGACCATGGCAAGAGGTCGCGCGCGCAATGTGGTTTGATGATGCGCTGCCGGCACGACTCACATAAATTTTCAGGCAACTGATCTGGTTGGATATTGCGTTCACTGCCCGTTTAGTGTTCCAAACTACCCTGGACGGCGCATGTACACTGACTTTACTCACCCCTCACTGTTCCTTAGTTTTTCCATTCACTGGTACGCGCAAGGGGTTGAAAGGCCCGCCCATCTTGGAAAATGCCAAGATAGACTTGGTGCCTACAGCAATGACAACCAGCCATTGCCCGCGTTATCAACGTGACCAAGCAAGCCAGCGCCCGCCCTGCTGCTGACCGTGGATCTGCTGAAACGGTCAAAAGTTCTGTTGCAAACCGGCGACAAGGGGGGCACTTTTCTTTTTGACGGTACTTTTGACGGTACTTATTTTTTAATTTCGGCAGAAACCTAGTATTCATGCGGGTTTCAATGATTTTCGCGGTTCCGGCTCCCGCACCAGGAACACTGCAAACTTCCGCCAAGTTTGCCTAGAAGCCCCCAAGTAATCAACGACTTGGGGGCTTTTTAACGTCTGTAGCGCCAAAGTTTGCCAATTGATAGCACCCTTCCACGGGCGTGAGCAACGGTGTCTGGAAAACGCCTCCGGAACGGCCAAAGGTGAAAAAATAATCAATTGAATGCATGCGGGCCTTGATAGCGGATCCTCGATGTGCACCATGAGCAGCGCATGCCTGCCAAAGCAATCGATCCCTTTGCCCAGCACCAACCATGCAGTAAAGTGATCACCTTCCGGTGCTGCGCACTTATTTTCAAGAAACTTTCAAGAAACAAGACTCATGGCAATCAAGAAATCCGAACTTTACAGCTCCCTGTGGAAAAGCTGCGACGAGCTGCGTGGCGGCATGGATGCGTCGCAATACAAGGATTACGTGCTGGTGCTGCTGTTCGTCAAGTATATTTCCGATAAGTACGCGGGGCAACCGGATGGCTTGATCGAGGTGCCCGATGGCGGCGGTTTCGACGACATGGTCGCGCTCAAGGGCGACAAGGAGATCGGCGACAAGATCAACAAGATCATCGGCAAGCTGGCCGAAGCCAACGATCTGAAGGGCGTGATCGACGTGGCCGACTTCAACGATGCCGAAAAGCTGGGCAAGGGCAAGGAAATGGTCGACCGCTTGTCTAACCTGGTCACGATTTTCAACACGCCTGGCCTCGACTTCAAGGGCAACCGGGCCGAGGGCGACGACATTCTGGGCGACGCCTACGAATACCTGATGCGCCACTTTGCCACCGAGTCGGGCAAGAGCAAGGGCCAGTTTTACACGCCAGCCGAAGTGTCGCGCATCATGGCCAAGGTGATCGGCATCGGCAGCGCCACTAGTGCCAGCCAGACGCTGTATGACCCGACCTGCGGCTCGGCATCGCTGCTGCTGAAGGCGCACGATGAAGCGCGCAGCAACACCGGTCTGGACATCACGATCTACGGCCAGGAAATGGACAATGCGACGGCAGCTCTGGCCAAGATGAACATGATCTTGCACGATTGCCCGACGGCGGAAATCTGGAAAGACAACACACTGTCCAGCCCGCACTTCAAGCAGGCTGGCGGCTATCTGAAAACCTTCGACTTCGTCGTCGCCAATCCGCCATTTTCAACCAAAGCGTGGAGCAATGGCTTCAACCCGGCAGAAGACGAATTCTATCGTTTCGAGTACGGCATCCCGCCCGACAAGAACGGCGACTATGCGTTTCTGCTGCACATATTGACGTCGCTGAAAACGGCCGGCAAGGGCGCGGTCATCTTGCC
The DNA here is from genome assembly GCA_947446335.1 of Oxalobacteraceae bacterium. Taxonomy (GTDB): domain Bacteria; phylum Pseudomonadota; class Gammaproteobacteria; order Burkholderiales; family Burkholderiaceae_D; genus Janthinobacterium. Next base: position 16,646 of record CANFGA010000012.1, read on the forward strand.
GCACGGCGTGTTGTTCCGGGGCGGTGCCGAGGGCGTCATCCGCAAAAATATCATCGAACGCGGCTTCATCAAGGGCATCATCGGCTTGCCTGCCAATCTGTTCTACGGCACCGGCATCCCGGCTTGCATCATCGTGCTGGACAAGGACAACGCCGCCGCCCGCAAGGGCATTTTCATGATCGACGCCAGCAAGGGTTACCTCAAGGACGGCAACAAGAACCGTTTGCGTGCGCAAGACATACACAAGGTCGTCGACACGTTCAACAAGCAGATCGACACGCCCAAGTATGCGCGGATGGTGCCCGTTGCCGAGATTGTCGCCAACGACTTCAACCTGAACCTGCCACGCTACATCGACAGCGCCGAAGCAGAAGACTTACAGGACATCGCAGCCCATCTGCAAGGCGGCATCCCGAACCGCGATGTCGACGATCTGGCGCGCTACTGGGCCGTATTTCCTGGCGTGCGCGCCACCCTGTTTCTTGACGCTAATCGGCCCGGCTACAGCGAGCGCAAGGTGGCAGCCTCCGACATCAAGTCGACCATCTTTGGCCACGCCGAATTCACCCGCTTCAATGCCGGCATCAGCGAGCTGTTTGACCAGTGGAAAATGGCCAACACGCCGCAACTAATGAACATCGGCATCGGCAGCAACCCGAAGGTGCTGATTGAAGCGCTGTCCGAAAGCTTGCTGGCCACGTTCAAACAGGCGCAACTGCTCGATGCCTACGACGTGTACCAGCACATCATGAGTTACTGGATGGATGCGATGCAGGACGATGTCTACATGCTGGCGCAGGATGGCTGGGTGTCGATCAATGACGGCAAGCCGAACACCGACCTGATCCCGCAGCAACTGGTCATCGATCGCTACTTCATGGTCGAGGCTGGTGTCATCGAACAGTACGAAGCAGCGCGTGATGCGATCAGCCGCCAGATCGAAGAAATGGAAGAAGAACACGGTGGCGAGGAAGGCTTGCTGATGGATGCCAAGAACGACAAGGGCAAGCTGACCAAGGCCAGCGCCAAGATTCGTCTGGCAGACATCAAACGCGACCGCGATGCCGCCGCCGAGCGCACGCTGCTGGACGACTACCTGCTGCTG